>NZ_JAPDCD010000001.1:0-232794 GCF_027705695.1 Aeromonas sp. QDB62
ATGTTTCTGGATAACGCTGACGGGTCATAACACCTCCAATAGTTGCCTCATTTTAAGGCTGTGAGGTGTCTAGGGAAATGGGGGCGATTCAGATCGCCTCAATGATGGCCAGTGCCTGGCGTGACAACGGCACAATGTGCGGTTCTCGCATCTTGGCACCACGATGTGAGTATTTGACCCCTTCAATGGGGGGGCGGGACGCCGGGATCGTCCAGATTGCTCGCTCGATATCGAGCTCATCCCAGCGCATGAAGCGCAATTCACTCGAACGGACAAAGGTTAACAAGGTGAATTTCACCGCCATCTTGGTCAGCAGACGTCCCGAATAACTATCGAGACGGCGCACCAGCTTGGGAATATCCTGCAGCGGCAGCGCGGGATGATGCTGGACTTTGCGAACCGACAACGCCCCCGTCAAATCAGCGGCAGGATTGGTCTCAATCAAATCAGTTCGCATTACATAACTCATTATGCCATTGATGTGTTGCCGCACTCGTCCTGCCAAATCAAGCGCATTTCGCTGCGCTATCTTACGCAGTGGAACAAGCAGGTCACGAGTCTTGAGTTCGGCAACGGGGCAATGGCCAATCAATGGAAACACGTCTGTTTCAAGCCGGGTCAAGATGCGTGAAGCGTGATCGGAGGACCACTTGCCAGCATTTTTTGCATGCCATTCACGGGCAACAGCCTCAAAACTATTCGCTTGTTTGCGGGTGATGTTGTTACGCAACTGCTGCTTATGAACGACAGGGTCGATACCCTTGGCTAACAAATTTCGTGCGGCAGCGTGTTTGGCACGGGCCTCCGTCAACGACAGGATGGGGTAGTCGCCAAACGCCATCAGCCCTGCCTTACCATCTGGCTTGGTAAACTTGAAGCGCCACGAACGGGTACCGTTCTTTTTAACCAATAAGTGCAAGCCATTCCCATCGAACAGGGAATAGTCTTTTTCTCGCGGGCGGGCATTGCGACACTCGGTATCAGACAGGGGTTTGGTAGTTCGCGACATTGGTATACGACTCCTTTATCGAATCGATGTATACCTAAGCGTATACCAATTTATAGCGGATGTGTTAGGAATGACTCGGAATGTTCTGGACGTAAAAAAACCCAGAGACATTGAATCTACTGGGTTTTTTGAACTTTTTCGGAATACTTTGGAAGTATTAATGGTGCCCGAGGCCGGAATCGAACCGGCACGACGCGAACGTCGAGGGATTTTAAATCCCTTGTGTCTACCGATTTCACCACTCGGGCACCGCAATCGGTATCAAGCTCGCGTGGCGGGCTTGTCAATATGGAGGCACGTTCCGGAGTCGAACCGGACTAAACGGATTTGCAATCCGCTGCATAACCGCTTTGCTAACGCGCCATGCAAAAGAGAGTTGGCTCTCTAATGTCTGAATTTGGAGCGGGAAACGAGACTCGAACTCGCGACCCCGACCTTGGCAAGGTCGTGCTCTACCAACTGAGCTATTCCCGCATTGGTCTGGCTGACTGCCTGACTACGAGGACGCATTCTAGCGATGTTCCTCGCCCAGTCAACCAGAAATATTTAATTACCTGATCGTTCGGGCATTTTTTGCCCTTTTTGAACAGTTTTAGCGCCTTTGGCCGTTTCCTGCATCAAATCAGCGGAAACCTCACCTTGCGGCGCGGGTGACTCACAGCTTGGCGTGGTGGGTCAGATCGCCCCAGGCCGCCTTCATGTACTGGAACATCGACCAGAAGGTGAGCACGGTGGCGACATAGAGCATCACGTAGGCGAGCCACACCATCCAGACGTTGTATTGCCAAATCAGACCGGTGAGCGACACCATCTGGATCATGGTCTTCCACTTGCCAATCCAGCTGACCGCCACCGAGGAGCGTTTGCCCAGTTCGGCCATCCATTCACGCAAGGCAGAGATGATGATCTCGCGGCCAATCATGGTCATGGCGGGGATGGTGACCCAGATGGTGTTGTAGTGTTCGACGATAACCACCAGTGCGGCGGCGACCATGATCTTGTCGGCAACCGGGTCGAGGAAGGCGCCAAAGGCGGTGGACTGATTGAGCTTGCGAGCCAGATAGCCATCAAACCAGTCGGTGGCAGCGGCCAGAATAAAGATGAGGGCAGCCGCCAGATAGGACCATTGGTAAGGCAGATAGAACAGGATGACGAAGACGGGAATGAGCAAAATCCGGAAAAACGTCAACAGGTTAGGTATGTTTGTCATTATTTTTTCAGCCACTTCTTGTACGTCGCTACATAGTGCGCCAAAGCCGATTTGCGATGCAACCGCACTGGCGCCCGTCCTGGTCTTCTTAATCCATCAATCTTCTCAAGATGCAGGGCCATTATGGCATTTACGGCCCCCCCGCGTCACGGCTCTTGTGCATCAAGGAGTTAGCGATTTTTCCTGGCTGCTGGCTGCGCCTAAAACCTGTTCAGGCGCCGTGCAAGCCATCATGGATGGTCTGGGCCAGCTCCTGACTGATGCCGGGCACCTTGGCCAGTTCATCCACGCTCGCCTTTTTGACCTCCTGCAGGCCACCCAGGTATTTGAGCAGTGCCTGCCGCCGCTTTGGCCCCACCCCCGGAATATCCTCCAGACTGCTGCTGGTGCGGGCCTTGGCACGCCGCGCCCGGTGACCGGTAATGGCAAAACGGTGGGATTCATCGCGAATATGCTGAATAAGGTGCAAAGCGGGCATATCTGCCGGCAAATGTAACTCTTCGTGGCTCTCCCCCATGATGAGAGTCTCCAGCCCCGCCTTGCGGGTCACCCCCTTGGCAATCCCCACCAGCAGCGGGTATTTGCCGCCGAGAAACTCCAGCTGACGGGCCAGGATCTCTTCGGCGCGACGCAACTGGCCGAGGCCACCATCGATAAACAGCACGTCCGGCACCTTGTCCGGCTCCTGCTGCTTGCCAAAGCGGCGCTCCAGCGCCTGCTCCATCGCCGCGTAGTCATCACCGCCGGTGATGCCGTCGATGTTGAAACGACGATATTCCGATGAGAGCGGCCCCTCCCGGTTGAACACCACGCAAGAGGCCACCGTGCGCTCCCCCATGGTGTGGGAGATATCGAAACACTCCATGCGGGCGATCGGGCGCTCCAGCTCCAGCAGCTCTTCCAGCTGATCGTAGCGAGCAGTCATGGTGCTCTTGTGAGCAAGGCGCGAGCGCAGCGCCGTCTCGGCATTGATGGAGGCGAGCTTGATAAAGCGTGCCCGCTCGGCGCGGGTACGGCTCACCACCCGCACCTTGTAGCCCGCAGTCTGGCTCAGGGTCTCGGCGATAACGCTCTCGTCCTCGAGGGCCACATCGAGCAGCACCTCGCTCGGGATCTGCCGTCCCCCCTGCCCCGACAGATAAAACTGCAGCAGGAAGGATTGCACCACCTCGTCAAGCTGGGTATCGGCCGGCACTTTCGGGAAGTAGCTGCGCGAGCCGAGCACCTTGCCCTGACGGATAAAGAGCACGTGGATACAGGCTGCGCCTTGCTCGAAGGCGACCCCCACCACGTCGAGCTCGTCCAGCACGTTGCCGCTCACCGACTGCTGTTCAGTGACCCGGCGCAGCGCCAGGATCTGATCCCGATAGCGGGCCGCCTCTTCAAAGCGCAGATCGCCGCTGGCGGACTCCATCTTGCCTACCAGCTCGCCAATCACCTGCTGGTTCTTGCCCGCCAGAAACAGCTTGGCCAGCTCCACCTGCTGGGCATATTCGGCCTCGCTCACCAGCCCGGGTACGCAAGGACCGGCGCAGCGCTTGAGCTGATAGAGCAGGCAGGGACGGGTTCGGTTGGCATAGACCGCATCCTCGCACTGGCGTACCGGAAAAATTTTCTGCATCAGATGCAAACTCTCGCGTACCGCGCCGCCAGAGGGGTATGGGCCGAAGTACTCTCCTTTGATCTTGCGGGCACCACGATGAACACCGATGCGCGGATGCTGGTGCGCGGTGATGATGATCCAAGGGTAGGATTTGTCGTCCCGCAACAGCACGTTGTAACGAGGCTGATACTGCTTGATCAGGTTGTGCTCGAGGATCAGCGCCTCGGTCTCGGTGTGGGTGACGGTGACCTGGATATCGGCGATCTGGCGCACCAGGGTGCGGGTCTTGATGCTGTCGACGTTGGTGCGAAAGTAGGAGGCGAGCCGCTTTTTCAGATCCTTGGCCTTACCCACATAGATCACGGTACCACCGCTGTCATACATGCGGTAAACGCCGCTCTGATGGGTGACGGCGCTCAGAAACGCCTTGCTGTCGAAGAGAGGTTCGGGAGAGAGGGTCATCAGCTACTCGGCTCACACAAAGGCAAAAATTGACGGGCAGAGCATACTGCCCCCGCCGCCTGAAAAGCAAAGGGGCAGAAAAGCAAAAAGGCGGCACTCGCCGCCTTTATGACCACACGCCCCCCGATTAGAGGGTATCGGCATCCAGCATGCCATAGCGAATGGCCAGATGGGTCAGCTCCACGTCACCGTTGATCCCCAGCTTGCTGAACAGACGATAGCGGTAGCTGTTAACCGTCTTCGGGCTCAGGTTGAGCTGCTCGGAGATATCGGTCACCTTCTGCCCCTTGGTGATCATCATCATGATCTGCAGCTCGCGCTCGGAGAGGGACTTGAAGGGATTCTCGTCAGCGGAGGCAAACTGGCTGAGGGCCATCTGCTGGGCGATCTCCGGGGAGATGTAGCGCTGACCGGAGTGCACCAGCCGGATCGCCTGGATCATCTCGTCAGGGGCTGCTCCCTTGGTCAGGTAACCGGCGGCGCCCGCCTGCATCACCTTGGTGGGGAACGGATTTTCTGAATGAATGGTCAGCACTATGATGCGCACATCGGGGCGGATCCGCAGAATTTTGCGGGTCGCTTCCAGACCACCAATACCCGGCATGTTCATGTCCATCAGGATCACGTCCGGATGGTGTTGGCGACAGAACATAACTGCGGTCTCGCCGCTCTGTGCCTCGCCCACCACCTTGATCCCGCGCACATCTTCAAGAATGCGTCTTATCCCTGTACGCACCAGCTCATGATCATCGACCAGGAATACATTTATCACCCAAACACCCCGTTTTTATCTCGTTTTAGCCGCCCGGTTAGGGTTAACAGGGCGTCTTGCATCATAACCAAACTCGTCGCTTTGGCAAACCATGCGCGCCAAAAGTTTGAGAAAACCCATGTTTAGCGTTTAAAATCAAATAATTATATAAATTTTCAAAACAAAAAACGGTGCCTTGCGACACCGTTTTTCATGACTTTCGTGCAATGGCCATCACTTGGCCAAAAACGCGCGCACCTTCTCCAGATCGGCCTGGGTATCCACCCCCACCGGCGGCGCTTCAAGGGCCTGGGCGACGTGGATCTTCTCCCCGTACCAGAGCACCCGCAGCTGCTCCAGCGCCTCGACCTGCTCCAGCACGCTCGGCGCCCAGTCTACATAACGCTGGATAAATCCGGCGCGATAGGCGTAGATGCCGATATGGCGCTGGTAGTGGTCACCAATTTGCTCACGACTGTTGGCAAAGCGATCCCGATCCCAGGGAATGCTGGCGCGGCTGAAGTAGAGGGCGTAGCCATCCTTGTCAGTCACCACTTTCACTGCATTGGGATTGAACGCCTCTTCGGCATCCTTGATCGGCACCGACAAAGTCGCCATCGGCGCCGTGGCGGCGGCCAGATTGTCTGCCACCTGACGGATGATGGCGGGCGGAATAAGCGGCTCATCCCCCTGCACGTTGACGATGATGGTATCGGCGGCAAAGCCGTAGTGACGGCACACCTCGGCCAGACGCTCGGTGCCGGACTGGTGATCCGGTGAAGTCATGCACACCTCGACGCCGGTGGCCTGCAGCGCCTGCTGCACCCGGGCATCGTCAGTGGCGACAATCACCCGATCGGCACCTGATTGCAGGGCCTTTTCCACCACGTGTTGCACCATGGGCTTGCCATGGATATCCGCCAGCGGCTTGCCCGGCAGACGGGTTGACGCATAGCGGGCAGGAATGACGACGACGAAACTCATGACGGCAACTCATCGCTATTGAGCGGACGGGCACGGTTCTCCAGCAGTACCGGGATCCCCTCTTCCAGCGGATAGGCCAGCTTGTCGAAGCGGCAGACCAGCTCATGAACTGCTTTGTTGTAGTGCAGCTTACCCTTGCAGACCGGGCAGGCGATGATGTCGAGCAACTTGATGTCCAAAGCCAAAACGATACTCCTTCAACGATGTCGAGCAACCAAATATTCCATACGGGGCATATCACCCCCTGCTCTCCCGCCGAGGCGAGAGAGACTAATCTTGTGCCTTGGCAGCGCCCTTCGCCCCCAGCTTGTGCAGCAGGGTGTCGAGCAGGGAGGCGGGCAACTCGGCACTGACCGGCAGATACCACCAGTTATCGAGGGCAAACGCGCGGCACTTGACCGCATCCTTCTCGGTCATCAGCAGTGGCTTGCTGGCAAAACGGCCCACCAGCTCATCCCTATCGAAGGGGTGATGATCGCCGTAGGCGGCCTGCTGATCCAGCTGGTAGCCGAGCCCCTCGAGGGTGGCAAAGAAACGGGGCGGATGGCCAATCCCCGCCAGCGCATCGACCGGCCCCGACAAGGGGGCGGGCAGCGGCGCATCGTCGTACACCCGACGCGGGGTGTCGGCAACCAGTTGCATGGGGTACTCCCCCTTGCCCGGTGCACCGCCATTACAGATGATGGCATCCACCCGCTTGAGACGAGTGACCGGCTCGCGCAGCGGCCCCATCGGCAGCAAGCAGGCGTTGCCAAAACGGCGGGCTCCATCCACCACCACCAGCTCTATATCGCGGGCCAGCGCATAGTGCTGCAGGCCGTCGTCGGTGATGATGATATCCACCTCACCGCTCTGCTCCAGCAGTCGTACCGCATCGGCCCGTTTCGGGGCGACCACTACCGGGCAGCCGCAGCGCCGGGCAATCAGCACCGGCTCATCTCCGGCCTGCGCCGTGGTGCTGGCGCTATCAAGCCGATAGGGATAATGGGGCGCCTTGCCACCATAACCACGGCTCACCACCCCGGGGCGATAGCCGCGGGCTTGCAACTGCTCCACCAGCCAGACCACCACCGGCGTCTTGCCGTTGCCCCCCACCGAAATATTGCCCACCACGATCACCGGCAAGGAGGCGCGATACCCCCTGCGCCAGCCGTGGCGATAGGCGTAGCGGCGGGTGCCGCTGATGATGGCAAACAGCAGGGCAAAGGGGGCCAGCAACCAGCGCCAGCCACTCTTTGCATACCAGAGCCGTTCCAGCATCAGGCCTTGTTTCCCGCGTTACCAAACTGAATGGCACGCAGCTGGGCATAAGTGCCACGCTGCTCCATCAATGCTTCGTGGTTACCGCGCTCGACGATATGGCCTTCGTCGATCACCAGGATCTCGTCCGCCTTCTCGATAGTGGAGAGGCGGTGGGCGATCACCAGCGAGGTACGGGCCTTGCAAAGCTCGTCGATGGCCGCCTGAATGTGGCGCTCGGACTCGGTATCGAGGGCCGAGGTGGCCTCATCCAGCAGCAGAACCGGCGCATCGCGCAGCAGGGCGCGCGCAATGGCGACTCGCTGGCGCTGACCGCCGGAAAGAGAGGCACCATTCTCGCCAACCACGGTGTCGTACCCCAGCGGCATCTTGCTGACGAACTCGTCGGCATGGGCGATGCGAGCGGCCTGCACGATCTGGTCGCGGCTGTATTTGTCTTCTGCCGCGTAGGCAATGTTGTTGGCCACCGAGTCGTTGAACAGGTGGACATGCTGGGAGACCAGCGCGTACTGCTTGCGCAGCTCGCTCAACTTGTATTCGCGGATGTTGACGCCGTCCAGCAGGATCTCGCCCTGATCGATGTCGTAAAAGCGAGTCAGCAGGCTGGCGATGGTGCTCTTGCCAGAGCCGGAGCGGCCCACCAGCGCCACCGATTTACCCGCCTCAACCTTGAAGCTGACGTTATGCAGCGCCGGGGTATCCTTGGTCGGATAGGTGAAGGTGACGTTGCGAAACTCGATCTCACCACGGGCGCGATCCAGAGTACGGGTGCCGGTATCCTGCTCCGGCTCGCTGTCGAGCAGGCCAAACAGGCTGTGGCAAGCGGTGATGGCGCGCTGGAACTGATTGTTGACGTCGGTCAGGCTTTTCAGCGGCTTGAGCAGCATCATCATGGAGGTGATCATGACGGTAAACGTACCGGCAGTCAGAGTTGATTTGACGCTATCAATGGTCGCGACGTAGAGGAAGGCTGCCAGCGCGATGGAGGCAACCATCTGCACCACCGGACTGCCGATGGCATCGGCGGCGACCATCTTCATGGTCTGCTGACGCATGTTGTTGCTGACCTGGAAGAAGCGCTTCTCTTCAACCTTCTGGCCACCAAACATCAGCACCTCTTTGTGCCCTTTGAGCATCTGCTCGGTGGAAGTGGTGATATCCCCTACCGCCTGCTGGATGTGACGGCTGATCTGGCGGAAACGGCGGCTGATAAGGCCGATGATAATCCCCACCAGCGGGCCAACCACCAGGAAGATCACCGACAGTTGCCAGGAGTGCCAGAACATCAGGCCGAGCAGGCCGACCACGGTCGCCCCTTCCCGCACCAGGGTCACCAGGGTGGTGCTTGCCGCCGAGGAGACCTGACTCGCGTCATAGGTCACCTTGGAGAGCAGATGACCGGTGTTCTGACGGTCGAAGAAGCTCATCGGCATCGCCACCATGTGATTGAACACCTGCTGCTGCAGACGCATCACTACGTGGTTGCCGACCCAAGCCATGCAGTAGTTGGAGAGAAAGTTGGCAACACCGCGCAGGGCCACGATGCCGAGGACGAAGAAGGGCATCCATTTCAAGACGGTGCTGTCGTTGCCATTAATGCCCTGATCGATCAGCGGCTTGATGGAGTAGACAAAGGTGGTATCCACGGCAGCGTAGCCCAGCATCCCGATGATGCCACCGACCAGGCCCAGCTTGCGATCACGGACATAACCGAGCAGGCGTCGGAATACAGGCCAGCTCTCTTGTGAGGTTTCTTGTTGCATGAATAGCCGTTAGTAATGGAAATGACGGGCTATTCTAGCCAAAGCGCAGGATTACACCAAGCGTCGCCACCGATATAGAATCCATCCGCTGCGGAAATGACGGATTATTGCTCAAACCACGCTCTCGGCCGCCACCACTCGCCACCGCGTCGGTACCAGGGGCCCTGATTGCGCTCGGCAGTCACTTTCAATCCCGCTGCGGTGGGCTCGACCAGGATCGCCCCTTGCAGGCCGGTGACCCACTGGCGGGCATCCCGATAGCGGGCCACCACATCGGGACGGGGAAAGCCCCATTGGTTCATAAAACCGGCGCTGTGGATCACCTCCTGCGCCGCCACCGCCGCGACAAACGGGGGCGTGGAGGAGGTGCGACTGCCATGGTGTGGGCTCACCAACAAGGTGCTGGCCAACCCCTCCCCCGCCAGCGCCACCAGTCGCTGCTCGGCCTGCCGCTCGATATCGGCACTGAGCAACACGCTGCGCTGCCCATCGCTGATACGCACCACGCAGCCATCATTATTGTGCCCGCCACCGGGGCGCTCAGGCCAGAGCACCGTAAACGCGAGCCCTTGCCAGCGCCACTGTTGCCCACGCTGGCAAAGGGTGGTTCCCTTGCTAAAGGGGTAAGAGGAGAGCTCGTGGCGAACCGGCATGGCGCTGAGCAGTCGCTTGCGATTGCCGGCATGGTCCCGATCCTTGTGGCTGATAATAAGGCGATCGATCACCCGGATCCCCAGATGGCTCAGCTGGGGCAGGATCACCGCGTCCGCCATGTTGTAGCCACCGGGATAACGATCGCCGGTGTCATAGAGGATGGCACGCTCCCCATTGCTGATCAGCACCGCCAGCCCCTGCCCCACATCCAGCACCCGCAGTTGCCAGCGGGCAGGAGTTGGCCAGAGCGCCAGCAACAGCGCACATAGACCCGGTAGCAACAGCCAGCGTGCCGGGCGCCACCGCGAGGCGAACCAGAGCAGCAACAGCAGGGTGCAAAGCGGCAGCCACCAACCGGGCAGTGGCCACCACAGTTGCAGTTGATCGGCAAGCCAATTCAGGATCGTCAGCACCCAACCAAGCCCCAGATCCGCCAGCCAGAACAGGCCATAGGCGAGCGAGGTGGAGAGCGGCGCCAACAGCACACCGATCAGCGCCAGCGGAATGATAGCGATACAAAAGAGCGGCACCGCCAGCAAGTTGATCACCATGGCAAGGGGCGCTATCCCCTCGAACAACGCCAGCTGCAGCGGCAGCAGACCGAGCAGCAGCCAGAGCTGGATCTGCCACAGCCCCGGCTTGTCGTGGACATACCCCACCAGCAGCAGGATGGCCACCGCCAGAAACGAGAGCCAGAAACCGGCCGAATAGAGGGCAAAGGGATCCCAGAGGGTCAATACCACAAAGGCCCACAGCCAGATGCGCCAGGCAGGCCACTCTCGCCGGCTCCAGCGCAGCACACTCCACACCAGCACCATGATTAGGGCCCGCTCGGTGGCCACCGCAAATCCCGCCAATGCGCTGTAGACGGCGGCAAACAGCAGGGAGGTGATAATGGCGCCGCGCAGGCCAAACAGCCTGCCCAACCACCACCCGAGCACCGCCACCAGCGCGATGTGCTGCCCTGAAATCGCGATGATGTGAGTCAGGCCGCTGCCGCGAAACAGCTCCCACTGGGCATCCGTGATGCCGCTCTGCTCGCCAAAGGTGAGGGCGGCCAACAAGGGAGCATGATCAAGCGGGCGCCAACTCCCGGTCGCCTCGCCCAACCAGCGTTCGCGCCACCCCGCAGGTGCCTGTTGAATGTCGATCACCCGGCGCAAATTGCCGGTGGCGGTGATCCCCTTGCCCAGCAGCAGACGCCGCCCATCCAGCCCCGCCTCGTTGGCCAGACCGTGAGCCGGTTTCAACGAGGTCACCAGCGCGATCCGGCTGCCCACTGTCATGGCGGGCAATGCCTGATAGGCATTGACCCGGATCAGGGGCTCAGGTGTCACCGGTTGCTCGTCAAGGGTGCTCACCCGCAGCAACAGCCGGACAAATTTATCCCCCTCGGGCTCTGCACTTTGCAGCTGTGCGGTTATCATGTGGCTCGTCTGATCGCCCAATCGCTCCAGCCAGGCCAGTCGATAGGCAAGATTGGCCTGCATCCAGAGGATGCCGAGCAGGAGAAACAGCCACCGCCAGGCACGGCAATATGCAAGGGGGATCAGCAGGGACAGCAACAGGCCCCCCCATGCGAGTGAAGGTAACCATGGCCAGAGCAGTGAGGAGCTTGCCCCAAGGGCAAACGACAACAGACGCAGATCCATGGAGCAAGTATTTAGCAAGGTTTCAATATGCCCAAACGACTCATTAAACGCTGGATGCCCGATCAGCAAACCCTGAAAGAACACAAGCACTTGCGGCTGTTCGGCAAACTGCTGCTCGATGCAAACCTCTGGCACCTCAACCGCCGCTCGGCAGCCGGAGCATTTGCGGTGGGCCTCTTCATGGCCTGGGTGCCGCTCCCCTGCCAGATGCTGCTGGCCGCCGGTGGCGCCATCCTGTGCCGGGTCAATCTGCCGCTCTCGGTGGCGCTGGTCTGGCTCTCCAATCCCTTTACCATGCCGCCCCTGCTCTATGGCGCCTATCTGGTGGGTTGCCAGCTGCTGGGACATTCGGCGCAGCAGATTGAGATTGAGTTCACCTGGGAGTGGCTGGTCTCGGTACTGGGAACTGTCGCGCCGCCGCTGTTGCTGGGCTCGCTGATCCTGGCCCTTCTGAGTTCCCTCATCGGCTACACCCTGATCCGCACCTTCTGGCGGATCAGCACGGTGCGCCAGTGGCAAAAACGCAAGATGGCCCGCGCATGCTGAGTCGCTGGTTTGCCCGCTTCAAGCTCGATCCCGACACCCTGCGCCAGCAGAAGTGGTTTGCCCTGTTTGGTGAGCGACTGCTTGCTCCGGCCCTCTGGCAAGGGGGTACTCGCGCCCTGAGCGGCGCGGTAGCGGCCGGGATCTTCGCCTGCTGGTTCCCCATTCCGATGCACTCGCTCATCGCGGTCGGGCTGGCGCTGGCATTCAGCCTCAACCTACCGCTGGCGCTGCTGGCAGTCTGGTTCAACAATCCGCTGACCCTGCCATTCATGTATCTCTACGCCTATCGCACCGGCTGTCTGGTGTTGCACCAGACGCCGGAGCCTTTCCACCTTACCTGGACCCTCCACTGGCTGGAGCAGGAAGCGGCGACCCTGGTGCCTCCCTTCCTGCTCGGCAGCCTGCTGCTGGCGGTGCTCACAGCCCTGAGCGGCGGTGCCCTGACCGCGCTGCTGCTGCAACTGCGCAAACAGTGGCAAGACGCCCGCCACCGCTGAGCCGCCCTTCCCCTTGTTTGGCGATCAGCCGTTGGCGATCAAAAAAGCCCGTCACCTTGGTGACGGGCTTTTTCATTGCATAGTGCCGCATAGTGCCAGAGCGCAAGGCGATGCGATTACAGCACCTTGGCGATGGCCTCGCACAGAGGATCGATGTTGGCGCGGGTGATCCCGGCCACGCTGATCCGCCCGGAGCCGACGATGTAGATGGCAAATTCACTCTTGAGGCGCTCCACCTGATCCTTGGTGAGGCCGGAGAAGGAGAACATGCCGTTCTGCTCGCGGATAAAGCTGAAATCCTGGCTTACGCCGAGGGCAGCCAGCTTCTCTACCAGCAATTCGCGCATCTCGCGAATCCGCACCCGCATGGCAGCCACTTCTTCGACCCACTCGGCATAGAGAGCCGGATCGCTCACCACGGCGGTGACCACAGCGGCGCCGTGTGACGGCGGGTTGGAGTAGTTGGCACGAATGACTGTCTTGACCTGAGTGAAGGCCACATCGGCGATTTCCTTGGTCGAGCTGACCAGCGTGAAGGCGCCGACACGCTCGTTATAGAGGCCGAAGTTCTTGGAGAAGGAGCTCGCCACCAGCAGCTCGTCATGGCACTCGGCGAAGATACGCAGACCTTCGGCATCCTCTTCAATACCACGGGCAAACCCCTGATAGGCGAAGTCAAACAGCGGCAGCCAGCCGGCGGCAGCACTCTGCTTGGCCAGGGCGCGCCACTGTTCGGTAGTTGGGTCGATACCGGTCGGGTTGTGGCAGCAGCCGTGCAGCAGCACCAGCTCACCCGGCTGAACCTCGGCCAGCGAGGCCTGCATGGCGGCAAAGTCGAGCCCCTTGGTGGCGGCGTCGTAGTACTTGTACCACTTGACGGTCAGACCCGCGGCCTGGAATACGCTGACGTGGTTGGCCCAGGTGGGATCGGAGATCCAGATGGTCTTGGCCAGACCGTTGCGCACCACAAATTCTGCCGCGATACGCAGGGCACCGGTACCGCCCGGCGCTTGGGCTGTCTTGGCGCGGCCGCTGGCAACCAGCGCAGAATGTTGCCCGAACAGCAGTTGCTGCACGATGCGGCCATATTCGATATTGCCTTCAATACCGAGGTAGTTCTTGGTCTTCTCGTCGGTCAGCAGCTTCTGCTCGGCTTTCTTGACGCAGTGAAGAATGGGGGTGGCACCGGACTCGTCCTTGTAAATCCCTACGCCCAGATTGATCTTGTGGCTGCGAGAGTCAGCGCGGAAGGCTTCGGTCAGGCCCAGGATCGGATCCGCTGGGGCGGCAACAACCTTTTCAAACATGGTATTCCCTGTATTCCGTTGAGTTCGTTGGGTGGCAAAGCGGCTTGATAAACAAAAGCGCTCATCTGGCGAGCGCTTCGTCAACTCTTTATATCACCGCGTTCAATGGGGGAAAACCGCTTTTTGGCTCGCTTTCAGGCCAATTTCAACCAACGGCATGCCACGCTGGCGCCAGCGCACACACCTCGGCCGACAAGCCACCATTGGACTCAACCAAACCGCTACAAACTGCTAACAATGACTTGGGGATCCGGCTCGGTTCCCACGGCCGATCCTCCGTCAACGGTTGGGCATACGCGCTGAGGATGGGGGCCAGATCACGGGGCAGCCACCAGCTGGCCGGACGACCCAGCCGCTGGGCCAGCGCCTGCAGCCGATCCACTCCGGCAGGGTCGAGGGCGGTGAGATGGCTCCACAGCACATTGGGCGGCAAGGCGGCCACCACCTGCTGCAAGGCAAGGGGTGACGATGGGGGGGCCCACACCAGCAAGGTGCCAGCATCAAGGGGCAGCTCGGCAAAAGCGCCGACGCTGTCTGTGGTGATCACCCGCTCGATATTCCCCTCCCCCCACAGGATCTTGCCAAGACCCGCCAGGGTACGCTCGGGCAGGGCCACCTCCCCCAGAGCCTGCAACCAGGGCGCAGCATCGATTAAGGTGCCGCCGCTGAAAAAGAGGCTGAGCGGCTGGGCGGCGCGCAAGCGCAACAGCTGATCGGCACAGAGCCGGATCCCCTTGTCCTCGAAATCGATCTGCTCGTTGGGGGTGAAGTTCACCTCGCTCTTGCGATAGAGCGCCGCCAGCACCCGCTCGTTGACCTGCTCCCCCAATTGCCAACCCTGAGCATGCAACCACTCCTCGGGCTCGGGGGGGGCGGTGGCGATCTCGGCCAGCATCAGCTCGCGGGTGAGATAGCGCCGTCCGGCTGGGGTGAGTTCATAGCTGTGGCTGCCATGGGCGAGCAACAGCTGGTTATCCTTGAGCAGGCCCACCAGCGGTTGCCATTGGCGGCCACGGATCACCACAGGCGAGTGGCTCAGCAACTGCTGCGCCAGCGCCCGCCATTCGGGGTGACTAAAGTCGATCAATTACAATCCATCCCTGTCAATGCTCAATCGGATAAACAGCCTGAAAAGGTACCGTTACCGGCCGATGACACCAAGCCTCCCGCGCCAATTACGTGACCTTGCTCCCTGCAATTTTCCCCAAACGGAAGAGCCCACCGTGGGGTGGGCTCTTCCTTGGATAACACTCGACGCTTATTCGACGTTGAGGCGCAGCTCGGCGTCGTGCCAACCCAGTGGCAGGGTCAGCAGCTGATCGATCAGCTCCCGGCGATCGGATTTCTCCAGATAGGCGAGATAGAGCGGACGGCTCAGCGGCTGGCCCCCCTCCACCAGATGGAGCGCCCCTTTCTCGAGGAAGGGGCTGACCATCCGCCGTGGCAGGTAGGCTGCACCACCGTTGGCCAACACGAATTGCAACGCCATGCTGGCGGAGCTGGAGTGCAGCACTGGAGTCTTTTGCAGGCTCTGCAAGCGGCTGGGTTGCGGCTCGAAGCTGGTGCCCCAATCGAGGTGGATGTGCGGCATCTGCATCAGGTTGTCGGCATTGGCGGCCGGATCCCGGCTCACCAGCTCGAACACCAGCTCACCGATGGGATGCAGGGCGATCTCGTCGATCTTGGTGGGCTCGGAGAGCAGGGCCAGATCGAGGGAGCGCTCCAGCAACTGGCGGCAGAGGTGTTCGCGGGAAGCCGTTTCCAGCCGTACCGCCAAGCCGGGCGCCAGCGCATAGATGTGATTGAGCCAGTCGTTGAAATCGAGCTCCCAGAACACCGCGGGCGCGCCGATGGCCAACTGCTGGCTGAATCCCGGCGAGAGCGCCACATCCTGCTTGGCACGACCGAGGGTGTGCAAGATAGCGTCTGCGTAGGGCAGCAGACGCTCACCGGAGGCGGTCAGGCGGATATTGTTGCGATGACGGGCAAACAGACTGACACCCAGTTGCTGCTCTAGCTGGCGGATCCGGAAACTCACCGCCGACTGGGTCAGGTAGAGATTTTCAGCAGCCCGGCCAAAGTGCCGGGTCTTGCTGACCTCGATAAAGGTCCGAAGCAGCTCGGTATCCATTAATCGATGGACTCGTCACTGCCACCACCGCTGCCACCACCGACATCAAAGCTGGCACCACCGCTGCTCTCTTCGCTGGCACCGCCAACGACGGTGCAGAGGCGATGAACGCGCTTGGGACCGATCACCTTGAGGTATTTGAACCACACCTTGGCATGGGGGTTGGCTCCGGCCGCGCCGGATTTGACCTGCTCGACGAAGGCGGACTCGACATCGTCACGGGGAGTCAGATTGCCCTGATAGAGAGCCAGCATGGCGGTACCATACTTTTCCAGACTGTCCGCTTCGGCCACAGTGAATTCACCACTGCGACGCAGGCCACGGGGAAAATGTTTGAAGTCGTTGAAACGCTTGTCTGATTCGAAGCTCATAGTGCTCTTTTTCTGGTTAGTTTGACCTTTGCGGGCAAGTATCATCAGGCCATCGCCGAGTGCAAAATCAATTTTCTCACTATATTAATAAATATCTTTTATCGAAGTCACTTTGCCCCATAGCTGGCGCCGATTTTGTGGCAGAGCACACAAAAATCGTTGATAAATAATAAACTTATGTAAACGTACAGCCCGATTTCACGTCATTTCCCGGGCAATTCAGGTAAAAATAAAGCGCCGAACGGCGCTTTATTTGTCACATCAGATGAACCAGCTGAACCCTGGGTTCAAACATGCTTACTCAATCATGGCCGGTTGGGCCAGGTTGTCGGCACGCCACAGGCGGTAGCGCACTTCATACTCCTGTGGCACGTAGATCACGAACGGCAGCTTGGAGTTGTAGTTCACGAAAAAGCCCTGGCCGTAGATCTGGACGAAGGTCTCTTTCTGCTGGGCGTCCGGGCAAGCCATCAGGGTGGTGATGGGGTCGGAGACCTTGCCCAGTTGCAGGTAGTTGTAGCCCCAGCCTTTGACGCTGTGCTGTTCCAGGTTGCCGGCAAAACGCGGTACGTTGCAGTCAACCATCATCTTTTTACCGACCTGCAGCTCGACCATCATGTCGGATTCTTTCTCGACTTCTGGCAGGCGGATCACCACTCGCTCCTGATTCACGTCAGCGGCTGGGAACATGCTGATATCAAATTTTTTCGGCTCGGCGGCGAAGGCATGGCCACCCAACAACAAGGCGCCCAGCAGGCTAAAACGCAATACGGCTTTCATCTGTACCTCATGGGGTTGGTTCAACGCCGCTAGACTAACCGCTCCGCCGATTTCATGCCAGCGATCTGCTACGTAAAAAGTGCGTAAAATGATGCAGATCCGGCACACCATGACGTGATCTGGCTATTTTCTGACAGGGCGCACACTCCCGTTGCGGGAACCTCCAACAAAAAGCGAGGCCAACTGGCCTCGCGCTACACTCAAATGACACCACTTCGCTATTTAGCCGCCCCTTCATGGGCCTTGATCACGGCTACCGCCTTGTCGGGGAAGTCGCTGAACACCCCGTCCACATCGGCCTGATAGAGGAAGATGTTGAGGAGATCGGTGAAGTCCTTGGCATAGGCCGGGATCTGCCCCTCATCCTGACGGAAGGTATAAGGATGCACCTTGAGACCCGCCGCGTGGGCCTCTTTCACCATGCCGGTGAAGACCGGCTTGCCCAGGGTGCCCGGCTCGGTGACGATCATCGGCTTCCACGGGCCAATCCCTTCGGCATAACTGGCGATGGTTTTCATCGCTCCCGGCTTGAACATCCAGTCATAGTTGTAGGGGGTCGCCTTGCCCTTGGCATCGTAGACCATGGTCTCGTTCCAGTCGGTCTCGGCCATCAACTGCACCAGTTTCAGATCCATACCCATGGCAGGCATCAGCTCGCTGTTGATGCGCTTGAGTTCATCCGCATCGAAGCACTGCAGATAAACCTTGTCATCCTTCCCGGTGTAGCCGTACTCCTTGAGCACGGTCAGCACTGCTTTGGAGATATCCTTGCCTTCGTGGCGGAACAGCCAAGGTGCCTTGATCTCCGGATAGATGCCGATGTTCTTGCCGGTGCTCTTGTTGAGCCCCTGGATCATCTCGATCTCCTCCTGGAAGGTGTGGATCTTGAAGTTCGACTTCCAGAGCGGGAAACGGGCCGGATAGACCGGCACCTGCTTGCCATCCACCAACTGGAACGGCTCGGTCATGCGCAGGGAACGCACCTCGTCCAGCGTGAAATCCACCACATAGTAACGGCCGTCCGGGCGGGCACGACCGGGGAAACGCTCGGCCACATCGGTGATGCCATCGAGGAAGTGATCGTGCATCACCACCAGCTGGTCATCCTTGGTCATTACCAGATCCTGCTCCAGATAATCGGCCCCCATGCCATAGGCCAGTACCTTGGACTCCAGGGTATGCTCGGGCAGGTAGCCGGAGGCGCCACGGTGGGCAATCACCACCTTGCCTTCATCGGCAGCAAACACGGGTAATGAGAGGGATGCCCCAAGGCTCAGGGCGATGAGGGAAACGGCGAGTTTTTTCATAGGTGAGGCTCTTTATTATTGTGTGTAGGTAATTGTTCTATCAGAGGTTTGTTGCATATTTACGGTAGAACGCGGTGGGCAGCAGCGCACTGCCCACCGTCACACATCAGCTCGCCTTGCGCAGAGCGTGATGATATTGGTCGAGCCAGATGTGCAGCATCTGCTGCTCTGACTCGTTCAGGCGCAGCCCCAGCTTGCTGCGGCGCCAGAGGATATCGTCCAGTGAACAGGCCCACTCCCGCTCGATGAGATAGCGCACTTCCGACTCGTAGAGACCGCCACCGAAGTGAATGCCACGATCCTCTTTCAACCAGAGGCGGGCATGGGCGCCATAGGCCTCGGCAATGCGCAGAGCGCTGCGATCATCGAGCCAGTCAAACTCCAGCGCAAAGGCGCGGGCCAGCTCGCGCACCGAGCAGTCGAACTCGCCACCGGGCAACCGGCTGGTCGCAGTCCAGTCATCCCCCATCTGGCTGAACCAGGGCTTGAGCTTGTTGCAGGCGGCCTGCGCCAGCTTGCGATAGGTGGTGAGCTTGCCGCCAAATACCGAGAGCAGCGGCGCGCCATCCGATTCGCCCGACAGTTCAAGGGTGTAGTCGCGGGTCACCGCCTGCGGTGAGTCGGACTCGTCATCGCACAGCGGACGCACCCCGGCATAGGTCCAGATCACATCCTTCGGGGCGATCTGGCGAGTGAAGTGGGCGTTGACCACCTTGCACAGGTAAGTGATCTCGGCCTCGCTGATCTTCGCTTCCCGCGGGCTGCCGTGGTGCTCCACGTCGGTGGTGCCAATGAGGGAATAGTCCTGCTGATAAGGGATGACGAAGACGATGCGGTTGTCCTCGTTTTGCAGGATATAGGCCTCTTCGCGCTCATGGATGCGCGGCACTATCATGTGGCTGCCTTTAATAAGGCGAATGCCACGGGGGGATTTCTCGTTCAGGCTCTCGTCATAGAAGGTCTTGACCCAGGGACCCGCCGCATTGACCAGACCACGGCAGGTGACGGTGAACTGCTCGCCCCCTTCCCGCTCCAGCGTCAGCGTCCAGTGTTTGGATCCGCGCACCGCCTTGATGCAGCGGGTGCGGGTCTGCACATCGGCACCCTTGTCACGGGCCATCATGGCATTGAGTACCACCAGCCGGGCATCGTCTACCCAGGCATCCGAGTATTCAAACCCCTTGTTGATCCCCGCAGTCAAGCCATCTTGCGGCAGGAAGCGCACGCCGCAGCTCCCCTTGAGCTTGTCGCGCTTGGCCAGATTGTCATACAGGAACAGGCCGGCACGGATCATCCAGGCCGGACGCAAGTGCGGACGGTGCGGCAGGCGAAAACGCATCGGACGGGCGATGTGAGGCGCCATACCGAGCAGCACCTCACGCTCCGCCAACGCCTCTTTCACCAGCCGGAATTCATAATGTTCGAGATAGCGCAAACCGCCGTGGATCAGCTTGCTGGAGTTGGAGGAGGTGGCAGAGGCGAGATCTTGCGCCTCAAACAGGGCAACCTTGAGACCCCGTCCTGCCGCATCGGCTGCGATGCCGACCCCGTTGATGCCGCCACCGACGACGACCAGATCATAATGTTCGCTCATGTTCACCTACTTTCATTTTTATGATTGCTATAACAGCAATGTTTGATTTCGCTCATTTTAGAACATGAAAATACAACAAACGAACATTTTATGGCGAAAGTGTGATCGCCACAGCCCGCCAGAGGGGGCAAAAGTGGTACAGCAGGTGAGCGACAGGGATCAGGCTAAAACTGGCGAGTGAATAGCAAAAAAAGCCAGGCTAGAGAGTGATTTTGGCAATACCCAGAAAGGGGTGAAATGAACGCAAAAATGGGGGCAGGAACAGAAAGGAGGCCGCCCGAACGGGCGACCGGCACAGCCTTGGCCTCTTCAGCCGTCAGCAGATGTGGCAGGCGATCTGGTGTTGCGCCATCAATCGCGTCAGCTTTTCCGGTGGCTCCTGATCGGTAAAGAGGGCGTGGATCTGGTTGAGATTGCCCAGATTGACCATGGCATTGCGACCGAACTTGGTGTGGTCGGCGGCCAGGAACACCTGACGGGAGTGGGCGATGATGGCCTGGGCGATCTTCACCTCGTGATAGTCGAAATCGAGCAGGGAGCCGTCGTTGTCGATCCCCGAAATCCCGATGACGCCATAGTCCATGCGAAACTGACCGATAAAGTCGCGGGTCGCCTCCCCCACGATGCCGCCATCGCGGTTGCGGATCTCGCCACCGGCGATGATGACGGTGAAGTCATCCTTGGCCGTCAGGATGCTGGCCACGTTGAGGTTGTTGGTGACGATGCGCAGCTCGCGGTGATCGAGCAGGGCGCGGGCGATCGCCTCGGTGGTAGTACCTATGTCGATAAACAGCGATGAACCGTCGGGAATATTGGCCGCTACCTCGCGGGCGATGCGCTCTTTCTCCTTGAGTTGCATCACTTTACGGGCGCTGTAGGCGGTATTGACGGTACTCGAATGCAGGGAGGCACCGCCATGATGGCGCCGGATCTTGTTCTGTTCGGCGAGATCGTTCAGATCCCGGCGAATGGTCTGGGGGCTGACGTCAAAGTGGGTCACCAGATCGTCGGTCGAGACAAATCCCTGCCGCGTCAGGACGTCCAGGATCTCCAGATGTCGTTGGGTTTGCTTCACGCTTGCACTCCGATGATTAAACGAAAAAAGGCCCCGGCAGATGCGGGGCCTTTTGGCAGTTTACCTGATCCCCTTTGGGATCAATAAGCTGACGATCACGTTTTATGCCTTATTGGCAGCCGCTTTCTTGGCCGCAACGGCAATGTTCTCGTGTTTGAGGGTCATCGCCAGCAGGATGATGGAGAGCACGCACAATACGGTCAGCACCAGGAAGCCGCCATCCCAACCGAAGTGGTCAACGGTATAACCCAGCATGGCGTTGGCTGCCACAGCGCCGCCCAGATAACCGAACAGACCGGTGAAACCTGCCGCAGTACCGGCAGCTTTCTTCGGTGCCAGCTCAAGGGCATAGAGGCCGATCAGCATGACAGGACCGTAGATCAGGAAGCCGATAGCTACCAGCGCCATCATGTCGACGGTCGGGTTGCCAGCCGGGTTGAACCAGTAGACCAGCACAGCCACGGTCACCAGCACCATGAACAGGATACCGGCTGGCGCGCGGCGGCCCTGGAACATCTTGTCAGAGATCCAGCCACACAGCAGGGTGCCCGGAATACCGGCCCACTCGTAGAGGAAGTAAGCCCAGGAGGAGTTGTCGACGGTAAAGTGCTTGGCCTCTTTCAGGTAGGTTGGCGCCCAGTCCAGCACACCGTAACGAATGAGGTAAACGAAGGCGTTGGCGATCGCGATGTACCACAGCAGTTTGTTGTGCAGCACGTACTTGACGAAGATCTCCTTGGCGGAAAACTCCTGCTCATGGCTCGCGTTGTAATCCTTCGGATAGTCGTCCTTGTACTCCTCGATGGGAGGCAGACCGACCGATTGCGGGGTATCACGCATCACGAAGAAGGCGATCACCGCGATGGCAGCCGCCGCTGCCGCAGGCACATAGAAGGCGCTGCGCCAGTCGTTGAACCAGCCCATCCCGAGGATAAACAGCGGGCCAATCATGCCGCCGCCCACGTTATGCGCCACGTTCCAGACCGCAACCACTTCGCCGCGCTCTTTCTGTGACCACCAGTGCACCATGGTGCGACCGCAGGGCGGCCAGCCCATGCCCTGTGCCCAGCCGTTCAGGAACAAGAGCACGAACATGATGGCGATGCTGGAGGTGGCCCAGTGCATGGTACCCATCATGAACATGATACCGGCCGAGAGCAGCAGACCGGCGGAGAGGAAGTAACGGGCGTTGGAACGGTCAGAGACGTTCCCCATCAGGAACTTGGACAAGCCGTAAGCGATGGACACCCCGGAGAGGGCCAGACCCAGATCGCCACGAGAGAAGCCCTGCTCGACCAGATAGGGCATCGCCAGACTGAAGTTTTTCCGTACCAGGTAGTAACCGGCATAACCGAAGAAGATCCCGAAGAACACCTGCCAACGCATGCGTTTGTAGAAGGGATCGACCTTGTCAGCCGGGAGCCTGTCGATGTGCGCCGCAGGCCTGAAGAGACTAAGCATGTTCTGCTTCCTTATTGTTGTTATGGGCGGTTGAGGATGCCCTGACCATTCCGACGAACCATGTGAGTCCACTGATTCGTAAGCGAGCCCATTGTGCTCATATGCGCTCATTTAATCTGTGATGCATGCTCAAATATTTCATTTTTATTACAAATAAAAGTTCCAAATGAGCAGTTACTCATCTGCCTCAAACCCTTGCCGGACAAGGGATAGAGAGTACCCCCTTAGTGGTATCTTGCCGCCATCAAGTTGCTATACGTCACATTTTCTTAGCAATGAGTGGGATCTTGTCCACATTTCCCATGGCAGGGGGATGGTGAATTTCGCGGGAAGGTTTATTTTCTCTCTCGTCCGATAACGAGCGCAAACGAGCATAACGTTTGCGCAAGACGCAAAAACAACAAGAAAACGTTTTCGGCCGCAACGGATAGACACAAAAATGAAAAACGGAACATTAAACCTCTATGGCCTCTACGGGTGGATATAAGGAATAAAGATATGAGCATACAAAGACCCAATACCCTGCTTGGCGAATGCATCGCCGAGTTTATCGGAACCGGCTTGCTGATATTTTTCGGCGTCGGCTGTGTCGCCGCTCTGGTGCTGGCAGGCGCCAACTTCGGACAATGGGAAATCTCCATTACCTGGGGTCTGGGCGTCGCGATCGCCATCTATGTGACCGGCGGTATTTCAGGTGCCCACCTGAACCCGGCTGTTACCCTGGCGCTGATGACCTTCTGCGGGTTCGACAAGCGCAAGGTAGTGCCCTACATCATCGCCCAGATGGCTGGTGCCTTCTGCTTCGCGGCCCTTGTCTACTTCCTTTATGGTAACCTTTTCACCCAGTGGGAAGTGACCCATAACGTGGTGCGCGGCAGCGTCGAGAGCCTCGGCACCGCCGGGATCTTCTCCACCTACCCGAACGCCCTGCTGACCAACATGCAAGCCTTCGCCGTCGAGCTGGTGATCACCGCCGTGCTGATGCTGGGCATCATGGCGCTGGGTGACAACAACAACGGCGCCCCCAAAGGTTTCGCGGCCGCCCTGCTGATCGGTATCCTGATCGCGGTGATCGGCGCCTCCCTTGGCCCGTTAACCGGTTTTGCCATGAACCCGGCCCGTGACTTTGGTCCGAAACTGTTCGCGTTCTTTGCTGGCTGGGGTGATGTCGCCCTGACCGGTGGTCGTGACAACCCCTACTTCTGGGTTCCGATCCTTGGCCCCATCGTTGGCGCCCAGCTTGGTACCGCTCTGTATGTCAAAGTGCTGGCTCCCTGCGTCCCGGGCAACCGTGTTGCCGCCGCCGAGCAAGCTACCCAAACCACCAAAGAAGAGGCTGCCGCGTAAGACGGCACCCAACGTAGAAAATAAACGTGGAGAACATCATGTCTGCAGAAAAGAAATATGTCGTCGCTCTGGACCAGGGTACCACCTCTTCCCGCGCCATCGTGTTTGATCAGGACGCCAACATAGTCGCGACCTCACAGCGCGAATTTACCCAGCACTACCCGAAAGCGGGCTGGGTAGAGCACGACCCGATGGAGATCTGGGCGACCCAATCCTCCGTCTTTACCGAAGTGCTGGCCAAGAGCGGCCTGCGCAGCGAAGAGATCGCCGCCATCGGTATCACCAACCAGCGTGAAACCACCGTCGTCTGGGAAAAAGCCACCGGCAAGCCCATCTACAACGCCATCGTCTGGCAGTGCCGCCGTACCGCCGCCATCTGTGAAGAGCTGAAAGCGCGCGGTCTGGAAGAGTACGTCCGTGACAATACCGGCCTGGTGCTGGATGCCTACTTCTCCGGTACCAAGGTGAAGTGGATCCTCGACAACGTGGAAGGTGCCCGCGAGAAGGCAATGAACGGCGAGCTGCTGTTTGGCACCATCGACACCTGGCTGGTCTGGAAGATGACCAATGGCGAAGTACACGTCACTGACCCGACCAACGCCTCCCGTACCATGCTCTACAACATCCGCGACCTGAAGTGGGACGAGAAGATGCTGGACGAGCTGGGCATCCCGATGTCAATGCTGCCGGAAGTGAAACCCTCTTCCGAAGTGTACGGCTACACCACCCGTGGCGGCGGCTCCCGCATCCCCATCGCCGGTATTGCCGGTGACCAGCAGTCTGCCCTGTTCGGTCAGCTCTGCTTTGAAAAAGGGATGGCCAAGAACACCTACGGCACCGGCTGCTTCATGCTGATGAACACCGGCACCGAACCAGTTCGCTCCAATAACGGCCTGCTGACCACCGTCGCCATCGGCCCGAAAGGGGAAGTGAACTACGCACTGGAAGGTGCGGTGTTTATGGGTGGCGCCACCATCCAGTGGCTGCGTGACGAGCTGAAGATCATTCACGATGCCCGCGATACCGACTACTTCGCCTCCAAGGTGGGTGATACCAACGGCGTCTATCTGGTACCGGCCTTCGTCGGTCTGGGCGCGCCCTACTGGGATCCGTATGCTCGCGGCACCATGGTCGGTCTGACCCGTGGCGCCAACCGCAACCACATCATCCGTGCCGCGCTGGAATCAATCGCCTATCAGAGCCGCGATGTGCTGGATGCGATGCAGCAGGACTCCGGCATCAAGCTGGCAGCGCTGAAAGTGGACGGCGGCGCCGTGGCCAACGACTTCCTGATGCAGTTCCAGGCTGACATGATGCACACCCCGGTGGTACGTCCGACTCGCATCGAGACCACCGCCATGGGCGCCGCCTTCCTGGCGGGTCTGGCCGTCGGCTTCTGGAAGAGCTCCGACGAGCTGGAAGACAAGTTCAGCGTGGACCGCGAGTTCATCCCGCAGATGGACAGAGAAGATCGCGCCAAACGTTATAGCGGCTGGCAGAAAGCGGTCGAGCGTTCACGCCGCTGGGCTGAAGAGGAGTGATCGGGCAACTGACCTCCCGTTGAGATAAAAACCAGAGAGGCCGACAGCAATGTCGGCCTCTTTTTTTACATTTCCGGCAGGCTGTTACATTGCCAGCTTGGCGCCGTCTGAATAATTCACACATGCTGCGCCAACGCCCTTGCCCAGCCACCCACCGCGCATCCGGGCCCACCGCATCAGAGTGAGTGGCTGCCCAGCTGTTCTTTAAGAAAATCGAGCCAGACCCGCAGCCGGATATCCCGCTGGGCATCGGAGTAGAAGACCGCATTGATGGGGCGCGAGGCGCCGCTGTTATTGCGCGCCAGCACCTCCACCAGCGCCCCGCTCTCCCGATCCTGCCCGGTCATAAAGTCCGACAGACAGACGATCCCCTGCCCTCGCAGCGCCAGCTGGCGCAGGGTCTCACCGCTGCTGGCACGCAGGCTGGGGGTGATGGCAAAGCGATCCCCCTGCTCGGCACTGAGCAGCGGCCAGTGGTTGAGGTGATCGGGATGCAAAAAGCCGAGCAGCTCGTGACCGCTCAGCAGATCCGCCGGTTGGCGCGGGGTGCCACGCTCGCTCAAATAGCCGGGGGAAGCGAGCAGGCGCAGCCGCGAACGACCCAGCGGCAGTGCGCGCAGGGAGGAGTCGGTCAGCTCGCCGATGCGGATGGCCATGTCCACCCGCCGCTCCATCAGATTGATAAAGCCCTCCGAGCTGTGCAACTGCAACTCGATGGCGGGGTAGCGGCGGCGAAACTCGCCGATGATCGGCACCAACCGGTGCAGGATAAACGGGGTGGCGGCATCGACCCGCAAGATCCCCTCCGGCTGCTCCCGGCGCATCAGCAGATGCCCCTCCGCCTCGCTCATCTCGGTCAGGATCTTCACCGCCCGCTGATAGAACCAGCTCCCCTCCTCGGTCAGGCTGACCCGGCGGGTGGTACGATTGAGCAGCATGGTGGCGAGCTTCTCCTCCAGCCGTTTGATGCCACGGCTCACCACCGAGTTGTCCATGCCAAGGTTCTCCGCCGCCTGGCGAAAACTGCCCGCCTCCACCACCGCCACAAACAGGGTCAGTTCATCAGAATGGGTCTTCATTGCTGTTATCCAGACAAGAGTAATGGGCCTTTATAGGCGTAGCCGCTGTGGGTTGGCAAGGGGCCGGTGGGCCAGATCTGTTTTTCTACAGAGAAAGAACGTGACCGCGAGCCCACACCATGCTTGCGATTTGTCAGTACAATGCAGCCTGAAAAGCACCGTATGGCACCAATTATTTCACAAGGATGAATACCATGACATTTGAAGAACGGCTGGCCGCCGCCCATCAGGAGCTGGCTAACAAAGGGGTATGGCATGCCAACTACAATCCCCCGCTGTGCAGACTGCTGCGCAGGTTCGGTTATCCCGTCAAACCGCCTCACTATGAGGGCTGGCTAACCAACGTTCTGGTATTCGGGGTAGGCATTGGTCTGGTATGGGGCATGGCGATGTGGTTTTTCAGTTGGCACCCCATGGGGATAGATCCGCTGTTTGCCCTGCGCCAAACAGCCCTGTTTGCGGGATTCTGCGGCCTGACCATGGCATCTTGGCTCTGGCTACGGCGCAAGCAGCTTAAACTGACCCCGTGGGAGCAACTTGCTGAACCCATCGATGCTGATGTTGAGGGAGAGGAATGGCATGAACGTCCATGAAAAACTGAACTATGTGGAGTTTGCAGCGCGAGATCTTTCCGCGACTAAAACCTTCTTTCAGGCCGTATTTGGCTGGCAGTTTGTCGATTACGGCCCCGACTACTGCGCCTTTGCCGATGAGGGGCTGGATGGCGGATTCTATCGTGCTGATCAGTGCAACCAGACCGCGCAGGGCGGAGCCCTACTGGTGTTCTACAGCGCCGATATTGAAGCGACTCAAGCCAAAGTGAGCCAACACGGTGGCACCATCAGTCGCCCACTATTCGACTTTCCCGGTGGCCGCCGTTTCCACTTCGTTGAGCCCAGCGGTAATGAGTTTGCAGTCTGGTCGGAGCCTTCCCGCGCCTGATGATGTAGGGCGGTACGCCCGCCCCTTTTCTCATTTTTTCCATGGCACTTGCGCCATGTATTTCTTGCTGCAGGATTGCTGCTCTCCCCCCAATACTGTTTTGCGACCAGCGCCCTGTTTCCAGCCAGTCACGGCAGGCATACTGACCCTTCGTTTTTGCCAAGGAGGTTCAGATGTCATCACCCGTGATTGTGATTGCCCAGCTTGAAGCCAAACCCGAATTCGCCGCCCAGTTTCACGCCGCCCTTGAGCCGCTGATTGCGGCCACCCAGCAAGAAGCGGGCTGCCAGCGCTATCAGCTGCATCAGGACTTGGACCATCCCCACAGCTGGATGCTCTACGAGGTATGGGAGAGCGAAGCGGCCCTCACCACCCATCAGGGCCAGCCCCACTTTACCGAATTTGTCGCCAAGGCCGAGCCCTGGTTTGCCGACAGCACCATTCGCCGCTATCAGCCGCTGGTCGCCTGACGGGCACTTGCGCCGCTCCCGATTAGCCCGTCAAGGGCCAACCACCACCCCATTGAGGAACGAGATGATCAATATGCCACCCATGGGTCTGGGCACCTTCCGCCTGAAGGGCGAGCCGCTGCTTGCCACCCTGACCAACGGTCTGGAGCTGGGCTATCGCCATATCGATACCGCCCAGATCTATGACAACGAAGCCGAGGTCGGCGCCGTGCTGGCCCGCAACACTGTTGCCCGTCACGAGATCTACCTGACCACCAAGGTGTGGACCAGCGAATTTGGCCCGGGCAAGCTGATCCCGAGCCTTGAGGTGAGCCTCGAAAAACTGGGCACCGACTATCTGGATCTGACGCTGATCCACTGGCCCTCCCCCAAGGATGAGGTGCCGATGGCGGTCTATCTGGAGCAATTGGCCGAGGCCAAGGCACAAGGCCTGACCAGGGAGATCGGGGTCTCCAACTTCACCGTGGCCCAGCTTAAAGAAGCCATCGATATTCTGGGGCCGGGGGCCATCGCCCACCAGCAGATCGAGGTTCATCCTCTGCTGCAAAACCACAAGGTGGTCGAGTTCTGCAAAGCCCACGGTATCGCCGTTACCGCCTATATGCCGCTGGCCTATGGCAAGGTGCTCACCGAGCCGCTGCTGATGGAGATTGGCAAGCGCCACGGGGTATCGGCGGCGCAGGTGTCGCTGGCCTGGCTACTGGCCCAGAAGATGGCGGTGATACCGAGCTCCACCAAGCGGGAGCATCAGGCCGCCAATCTGGCCGCCCTCGATATCACCTTGAGCAGCGAGGAGATGGCCGCCATCGCCACGCTGGATCGGGGCGAGCGCTGCGCCAATCCCGATTTTGCCCCCGCGTGGGACTGACGCGAAAGGCATGAGACTAACGCGAACGAAAGACAGGATCTGCTAGTAAGCCAGATAAAACAGGGAGAGCATCATGCTCTCCCTGTCTCTTTTCTTGCCTCACGCGTTGCTGCGCTTGCTGAACCTCCAGCCAACCTGTTGACGCCAGCTGCAGCCCCCGCAATCAGGGCGAGTTCTGGCAGAGGGCGGGATCGAACACCTGATTCCAGTCTGATTTCATATCGACCACCACCCAGCCCCGCGCTTTTGCCTGCGCCAGCCCGTCGATCAGCTTGCCGCTGGCTGGCGGATGGCTGTCGTAGGCGTATTCGCGCTTGGCATCGGTGTGGTGCACCAGCAGGCCAAAGGTGTGGTAATCCGGGTTGGTCGAGGTGTATTGCAGCATGGGCACATCGCCATCGCTGTTGCCAAAAGCCGCCACAGGGCGCTGTCCCATAAAGAGGTGGATAGCCGCCGGTTTCGCCTTGCCATCATCAAAGAAGGCGCCGTTCATGGTCTTGCGGATCTCGCTGCCCTCCCCGTTCAGGGCAAACTCGCCAAGGGTAAAAGAGCCAATCACCTGCTGGGGCGGGATGCCATACATCTGCTCGGACATCACCCGCATAAAGTCGACGCCGCCGCCAGAGACAATCCAGGTCTGGAAGCCATTGTCCCGCAGATACCCCAGCAGCTGCTTCATCGGCAGATAACCGAGCTGATCGTAGTGGCAGCCAAAACGGGGATCCTTGCTGCTGTTGACCCAGCGGCTGACCCGCTCGGCAAACTCGGTGGTGGTCATGCCGCTGTGGGTCAGCCCCACCAGCTTGGCGAGCCCCTTCTCCCCCGATTTGGCCACAGCCTTGAGGTCATTGTTCAGCACTGCCGCGACGATGGGGTCGGCCTTCCACTCCGGGTGTTCCGGTGCAAGGCGCTTGATCTCGTCCATCGCAAACTGCAGCTGATAGGTCATGGGCGCTTCCGGCCAGAGGGTGCCGTCATTGTCAAACACCACATGGCGCTTCTCGAGCGGAATAAAGGTGGGCAGCTGCTGATCGGTGGCATTGGTCACCCAGCGGGTGATCGCCTGCTTGGCCGCCGTGTCATTCCAGGCAGAGAGGGGGTCGCTCTGGCCAGCCTGTACCGCAAAGGCGCCGCACAGCAGCAAAAGAGAGGAGAGTCGGTTCAATGTCATCATGTTACCTGTCAGCTGGATGTTGCCTATCAATTGCCTGTAGATGAAAGCGCACGGCCATCACACCACCGGCGCACATGGATTCAACACACACGGGTTTAACAGGGACAACCCTATGGCGGCCAGCTTGTACTGGAGCTTAAGCAAGCTCAAAAAAGGAGCTGCGCTTATCCCGTTCTGCGAGGCAGATCACTGCGTTGCGCTCGTACAGCGGGCAACACAACGCCATCCCACTCATCGTCATTGCTGCTGATTTGGCAAAAGTAATTTGATGTCACCATCATTTTTGCCAACAAACTGTCTCGGCATACTGGCGCCATTCTCCCGTCGGGAGTCCCTAACCAAGGAGTTGTTATGCCACTGGCGTTATTTGCCCTTACCCTGAGTGCCTTTGCGATCGGCACCACTGAATTTGTGATTGTGGGGCTTATCCCCACCATCGCCGAGCAGCTCAATGTCTCGCTCCCCTCGGCGGGCCTGCTGGTCAGCCTCTACGCCCTTGGGGTAGCCATCGGCGCCCCTGTGCTCACGGCGCTCACCGGCAAGGTGCCGCGCAAGTGGCTGCTGGTAGGGCTGATGGCGCTCTTTACCGCTGGCAACCTGCTGGCCTGGCAGGCCCCCGGTTACGAGAGCCTGATTGTGGCCCGTATCCTCACTGGGTTGGCGCACGGGGTCTTCTTCTCGGTGGGCAGCACCATCGCCACGGGTCTTGTGGCCAAAGAGAAGGCGGCGAGCGCCATCGCCATCATGTTCAGCGGCCTTACCGTGGCGCTGGTAACCGGCGTACCGCTTGGCACCTGGATTGGTCAGGTCTTTGGCTGGCGGGAAACTTTTTTGGTAGTAAGCCTGCTCGGCCTCGTCGCCATGGTGGGTAGCCTGCTGCTGATCCCGGGCAACCTGCCCAAGGGGGCAGCTTCGACCATCCGCGAACAGCTCTCGGTACTGACCAAAAAGCCGCTGCTGCTGGTCTACGCCAAGACCGCCCTTGGTTATGGCGGCGCCTTCACGGCGTTTACCTTCCTCGCCCCCATCCTGCAGCAGGTGAGCGGCTTTAGCGCCGGTGCCGTGAGCCTGATCCTGCTGGTGTACGGGGTATCGGTCGCCATCGGCAATATCTGGGGCGGCAAGCTGGCCGACAAGATGGGCCCATTGCCGGCGCTGAAACTGCTGTTTGCCGGTCTGGCGCTGGTGCTGCTGGCCCTCACCTTCACCGCCCCCCATCCGGTGCTGGCCGTGCTCACCGTGTTGGTGTGGGGCGCCTTTGCCTTCGGCAACGTGCCGGGTCTGCAGGTGCTGGTAGTGAAGCAGGCCCAACTGCACACCCCCAAGGCGGTGGATGTGGCATCGGGCCTCAATATTGCCGCCTTCAACGTCGGCATTGCGCTCGGCTCCGTGGTCGGTGGCTTGGTGGTTGAGCACCTCGGTCTGATGCACACCCCCTGGATCGGCGCCCTTATCGTGCTGCTGGCCTACGGGCTAACCCATGTCAGCGAGCGCCGCGAAGCTCTCCGGCTCGCAGCCTGTCAGGCATAAGCTGTGCCAGCAGGCCGCTCCGCCTCTTCCTTCATCAAATAAAAACGAGCGGCTTATGCCGCTCGTCTCTTTTCACGCTCTGTTATTTTTGTTGGTTGTTATGCCGTGCGAGAAACCACTGCCCTCTTGTTCACCGCCTGCGTGAGCCAGTAGTCGAGGCTGACGTAGCGGCCACCACCGTAAACCAGCAGCACCAGCAGCATCACGAAGTAGGTGGCGGCAAACTCCATCCCGTTGTTGAGCATCACAGGATCCCCGAGCTCGGTGATGTAGTTGTAGCGACCGGGGAAGTTGGCGGCCAGCCACTCGATAAAGCCGTTGAGGCGCACAGTGGCCTCCATGCTGCCGGTGGCGATGGCGTCCCAGCCGTGCTTCCAGTGCACCATGGCGCTCGCCACGCTCATCAGGAAGATGGTGGGAATGGCCATGATGCGGGTAAAGAGGCCAAGGGCGATGCAGATGCAGCCCAGCACCTCGGTGCCCGCCGCCAGAAAGGCGAGCAGGGTCGGGAATGGCAGGTTGAGCCCCCCTTCCGAGACTGGCGCACCAAACCAGGCGACGGTGCCGGCAAAGCCCATCACCTTGGAGTGGGCGCCCACATAGATGACCGGAATGAGATAGAGGCGAATGGCCAGCAGGGCCAGAAAATCGAGCCGCTTGCACTGGGCTACCGCCCGCTCGTACCACTGGATCAGGGTGTTGTTCATGGGAATTCTCCTTGGTGTTTGCTAAATGAGGGCAAGGGCGCGCCGGACTGACACTCGCCAACAGGCTGCGTCAGCAGACCCAGCCGGTGAAAATGGCGCGCCCACTCGCTCAGATCAAAGTCGCGGCGAACCTGTTGTACCTGTTGCTGGAACGCGGCTTGGGTGATCCCCGGCTGCTGTTGCAGCAGCTGGATCAGCGCCACATCCCATTCGCGCAACCGCTGGGTCACCACCTGATGATCCGGGCTGCGAAACAGGCTATAGAAGTGGTTGCCCTGCCGGGTCGGCACCACGCCGCTGCGACGAATGGCAAAGGGGAGCTCCAGCAGTTGCAGGGTGGGATTGAGCACAAGTGAACTCTCCGCCGTCACCTCCTCCCCCGCTAAAACTTGCGGCACCACCCCTTGGTCAATCTCGACACAGAGGCAGGCCCACTCGTACTCCAGCAGCGCCAGCCGCTGCTTGGGCCAGTTGAGAGAGCCCTCGCCGTGGCGATACTGCACATAGCGGACAAACTCGGTGGCGATATGGTGAAACTCGGGGGCCTCGGCGCCGTGCGCGATAACAAAGCCCTCCACCAGCTGCCATCTGTCCACCGGCGCCCAGTGAGCGTGGGTGAGCGGAAAAGCGCTCTCCAGCACCGACTCCACATTGGCGCGCACGCTGCGGGCATAGTGGCTGGCGATGCCATCCTGCGGCAGCCGCACCCGGCTCGCCAGCCAGGCGGTCTGCTGCTGCATCCGCTGCGGCGCCGTTTTGGGCGCAGTGATAAGAGATAACTGTCTATCCATAGCGCACCTCCCGCACCTGACGGTCGATCGCCTCGCAACAGGTGCCGTGCACCCGCGCCAGCTCGGCCTCCAGCTCTGCCAGCGGTGGCAGATGGTGATCCCGCTCCAGCAGCAGGGGGCGCAGGCCGTGGGTCTGCACCGTATAACGGGCCAGCGCCACCACCTCCTCACAGACCGGACGACCATGGGTATCCAGCAAGGTGCCGTCCGCCTCTTGCAGATGACCGGCGATATGGAAATAGCGGATCGCATTGCCCGGCAGCCCGGCGATCATCCGCTTGGGGCAGTAACCGTGGTTGCGGCTATTCACAAAGACGTTGTTGATATCGAGCAGCAGCTCGCAGCCGCTGCGCGCCACCAGCTCGGCGAGAAAATCCTCCTCCGGCATTTCGTGGTCATAGCCGTGGTAGTAGGAGATATTTTCCAGCACCAGCGGGCGGGCCAGCGCCTCCTGCACCTGCGCGATCCGCTCTGCCAGATAGGGGATGTTCTCCCACTGGCGCGGCACCGGTAAGAGCTCGTAGAGATAACCCTGTTGGTCGCGGGAAAAGCTCAAATGCTCGCTATAGATCCCGATGCCGAACTCATCCAGAAAGGTGCGGATCTGGCTGAGCAGGGTGCGATTGAGGGGCTGGCAATCGCCGAGGGAGAGACTGAGGCCGTGGGCCACCAGCGGGTAACGCTCGGCCAGCTGATGCAGCTGCGCCCGCTTGGCGCCACCGATGGCCATCCAGTTCTCCGGCGCCAGCTCGAGAAAGTCGATGCCGGGGCGGACGGGGCCGGAGCAGAGCGCATCCATATGCTCCTGACGCAGCCCGATCCCCCGACTGCGGGAGCTTATTGGCCGCATACCCCCTCCGTCATCTTGCTGCCCTTTCTGGATCTGTCGCCATCAATCCCCTCTCCCGCCACGCCGCATTTGCCATCGCGGGCGCGCACCAGCCGCCCCTGCGGATCACTGTCGAGGGCTTGCTTTTCAAAGCGCTTCTCGGTGCCACACTTGCCCGCCGCGCACTTGCCGCCGTGCTGTTCGCTGGGGGCGGCTTTCACCGGCGCATCGCTCGGGGTGGCCGCCAGCGCCAGCCCCGGAGTCAGGGCAATCAGGCTGGTCATGGCGATGGAGAGGGTCAGTTTGCCGGTGGTTTTGTTGCTGCTTGAGTTACTCATGGGCGGACTCCTTGACGGATGAAACGGGATAGCTGGAGAGATCGCGGGCGGCCACGATCTGGCCGTGGAACTGCTGTTTGACGATGGCCATCGCCTCTTTCTTGTGATTGAGGCCAACCCCCATCCAGTGGTTGAGCACCAGCAGCTTGGGGTTCACCTCGGCGGCAATCTTGGCCACCACAGATGGCTTGGCATGAAGCGAGGCCGAAACCGAGTCGGCCCCTTCGTGGATGGCGAGCGGCATCACCAGAATGTCGGCGCCTCGGGCAAAATCGAGGAAGGCGGGGTTGGAACCATTCTGATCCGCCGAGATAACGATGCTCCCTTCGGCGCTCTGGATCCGGTAGGCCAGACAGGGCACGTCACCGTGGGGGATGCCGAGGGCAGTGATGGTCAGCCCATCCTGCTGATAAACGGTGTGGGGCTGCGTGCTCTGGTAGGGCACATCATGGAGGGTGATGGGGAAGAGGCCATCGGTGCCATCCTTGAAGCCGCTCAGGTAGGCATAAGCGCCCTTCTCTTTGTTGAAGAGGGCATCGAAGTAGCCGCTCATGCTGGGAAAGGCCGAACCCGCCTCGGGCCCCGCCAGATCCAGCGGATCGCTGCGCTCGAAGAAATAGGCCCCCTTGAGCAGGGCGGGCAGGTCGGTCACATGGTCGGTGTGGAAGTGGGTGATGCCGATAAAATCGACCTCTTCGAGCTTGGCCCCCGCCTGGCCGAAGCGCAGGTAGACGCCGCCACCGGCATCGATCAGGATGCGGGATTTTCCCTTCCACCAGATCACCTCGCTGGAGGAGGCACGCAGGTCGTCGGAGATAGGGCCACCACTGCCGAGCACCTGCAGGGTGAAAGTTTTATCCAGTGGCGTCAGTTGTACCGGTTCGGCACAGGCCGGGGCGACGGTGAGCGCGCAGCCGATGGCCAGCGCCACCGCTTTCAATCTCTGTTTCATCACAATTACCTGTCGGTTGGTTGTCGGTTGAAAGTGTGTCGTTTGTATCGTTTAAAGAGGGGGGAGAGGGGCCGATGGCGACGTGTGAACGCCAGCCACCGGCCGTAGCGGGGCGCGAGCCCCCGCCGTCAGTTGCCGTCCCGTTCGTCCGCCTGCCAGCGCGCTTCCAGCCAGAGCAGGTTGCACAGGCCCAGCAGCAGGGCGAATCCGAGGCCCAAAATCCAGGTGAAGTACCACATAGCAGATTCCTTGAGGTCAGTAGAGTTGATGGCTGTCGCGCTTGATGCGGGCACGGTCGAGCTTGCCGCGCACCACCCGATAGACCCAGCCGGTGTAGCCCAGGTTGATCGGCATCAGCACCAGCACGAGGCCGAACATGATGGCCAGGGTCCTGTAGCTGGAGGTGCTGTCCCACAGGGTCAGGCTGCTGACCGCATCGAGGGATGAGGGCAGCACGAAGGGGAACAGGGCGATGGCCACCGAGCAGAGCATGGCGGCGCAGGCAATGGCGCTGGCCAGCAGCGCAATCCGGCCCCGCTCCAGCCAGGAGGCAATCCCGCTCACCAGCGGCGCCAGCGCCCCGATGATCGGCACCAGCCACAGCAGCGGATAGTCAAAGTAGTTGCGCAGCCAGCCTCCGGCGTGGGGGATCACCCCCTTCATCAGCGGGCTGATGGCAGCATTCGGGTCAAAGGGTTGTGTGCCGACACCGGTCAGCTGAAACCCTTGCAGATCCACCAGATGCCAGCCGGCCAGCAGGTAGCAGAGGCTCACCAGCGGGGCCAGCAGGATGGCGATCCCCCGTGCGCGCAGCGCAGGGGTGCCGGTCACCTTGGCTTGCAGAAAACCGGCGCCGTGCAGCAGCAACAGGCTGATGGCAGTGGCCAGTACCGAGAGCAGCCAGCCCCAGTGGAAGTCGAAGGCGCCATAGTGCAGACGCAGCGCCGTGTCGAAGCGAAACGGCAGCCCCTCCATCACCAGACCGATAGCCACACCGAGGATCAGGGTCGGTATCAGGCCACCCGCCACCAGTGCCCGATCCCACCAGCGGCGCCACACCGGATCGGCCAGCTTGCTGCGATAGTCAAAGCCGACCGGACGCAAAAATAGCCCGAGCAGCAGCACCACCATGGGGATGTAAAGCCCCGAGAAGGCGGCGGCATAAACCAGCGGCCAGGCGGCGAACAGGGCACCGGCACCAGCGATCAGCCACACCTGATTGCCCTCCCACACCGGCCCTACGCTGTTGATCACCAGACGGCGGTCGTCGTCATCTTTCGACACCACCGGCAACAGCATGGCGATGCCGAGATCGAAGCCATCCATCACGATAAAACCGACCATCATGAAGAGCACCAGCGCCCACCAGATGAGTTTCAGGGTTGCGTAATCCATCAGGCGATCCTCGCAAGTTCGGGTTGTTCACCGCTGTAGCGGCCGGTATGGAGAATGGCGGGCCCCTTGCGGATCACATGGCGCAACAGGAACAGCTCCACCACCAGCAACAGGGTGTAGATGGAACAGATGGCGATGAGGCTGAACCAGAGTAGGCCCGGCTGAAGCAAAGAGACCGAGGCCGAGACCGGCAGCACATCGCTGATGGTCCAGGGTTGACGGCCAAGCTCGGCCACCAGCCAGCCCGCCTCGATGGCAATCCAGGGCAGCGGAATGCTCCAGAGCAGGGTCTTGAGCAGCCGTGGCGAGTCTTGCAGCCGGTTGCGGCAGAGCTGGACAAAGCTCACCACCATCAGCCCCAGCATGGTGACGCCAAGCCCCACCATCACCCGAAAGCCCCAGAAGAGCGGCGCCACCGGCGGGATGGAGTCATCGACCGCTTTGGCAATCTCCGCCTCACCAGCCTTGGCGATATTGCTGGCATAGGGGGTGAGCAGCATGCCGTAGCCGAGATCCTTGCCGTGCTGCTCGAAGCGGGCGCGGTTGGCCGGGGTGTCATCGCCCTGCCGGATCTGCTCGAGGGCCTCGGCCGCCACCATGCCGCTGCGAATGCGTGCCTCGTTCTGCACCTTGATATCCTTGAGGCCGGTCACCGCCTCGTCGATGGAGCGGGTGGCGATGATCCCCATCAGATACGGGATCTTGATGGCGGCGTGAGTGGTTTCCGCCTGCTGATCCGGGAAGCCGAACAGGGTAAATGACGCAGGCGCAGGCTCGGTCTCCCACTCCGCCTCGATGGCGGCGAGCTTGACCTTCTGCACCTCGCCGGTGCGATAGCCCGACTCATCCCCGAGCACAATGACCGAGAGGATGGCCGCCAGCCCGAAGCCGGAGGCGATGGCGAAGGAGCGCAGGGCAAACTGCACTTCCGTCTTGCGCAGCAGATACCAGCTGCTCACCCCCATCACGAACATGGAGGCCGCCACATAGCCCGCCGCGACGGTGTGAACGAACTTCACCTGCGCCACCGGGTTAAAGAGCACGGCGGCGATATCCACCAGCTCCATCCGCTGGGTCAGCAGGTTGAACTCGGCTCCCACCGGGTTTTGCATCCAGCCGTTGCCGATCAGGATCCAGAGCGCCGAGAGGTTGGAGCCGAGCGCCACCAGCATGGTCACCAGCAGGTGCTTGCCGCGAGAGAGCTTGTCCCAGCCGAAGAAGAAGAGCCCCACCAGGGTCGATTCGAGGAAGAAAGCCATCAGCCCCTCGATGGCCAGCGGAGTACCGAAGATGTCCCCCACATAGTGGGAGTAGTAAGCCCAGTTGGTGCCGAACTGGAACTCCATGGTGATCCCCGTGGTGACCCCCATGACGAAGTTGATGCCAAACAGTTTGCCCCAGAAGCGGGTGATGTCCTGATAGATCACCTTGCCGGTCATCACATAAGCCGACTCGGCGATCACCAGGATCCAGGACAGCCCCAGCGTGAGGGGCACAAACAGGAAGTGGAACAGGGCCGTGGCGCCAAATTGCAGGCGAGACAGGCTGACCACGTCATCCGGATTGATCATGCGTCACTCTCTTTTGTTGTATTTGCCTTGCACGTTTCGTGCGTGACAAGTACATCACGGAGCATGACACCTATAACAGATGCAGTTATATTGAATTACACCTATAACAGTTGATCCAGATCATGTCCCTTTACCAGCAGTTGGCCGACCGCCTGCAAAGCCAGATCGACGATGGCATCTGGCAACCGGGGGAGCGCATCCCCTCCATTCGCCAGAGCTGCAAGACCCACGGGCTCAGCCCCATGACGGTGTTGCAGGCCTATCAACTGCTGGAGAGTCAGGGGCGGATCCTCGCCCGCCCCCAGTCCGGCTACTACGTCAAAGCCGCTTCGCCGCAGGTCGTGCAGCACACGCCGAGCCAGACCCACTACAGCGGCTCGGTGGATATCAACGATCTGGTGTTCGAGGTGTTGCAAGCGAGCAAATCGCGGGATCTGGTGCCCCTTGGCATGTCGGTGGCCGACCCGACCCTGTTCCCCCATCCCCAGCTCGGGCGGGCACTGGCCAGCTGCATGCGCAAGCTCGATCCCTTCAGCACGGTGGCCGACCTTCCCCCCGGCAACGAAGCGCTGCGCCGCGCCATCGCTCAGCGTTACGCCAGCGACGGGGTGGCGGTCAATCCGCAGGAGATCATCATCACCACAGGCGCCATGGAGGCGCTCTCCCTCAGTCTGCAGGTGCTGACCGAGCCCGGTGACTGGGTGGTGGTGGAGTCCCCCACCTTCTATGGCGCCCTGCAGGCCATCGAGCGGCTGAAACTCAAGGCGGTGGAGATCCCGGTCATTCCGGGGGTGGGCATCGATCTGGCGCTATTGAAAGACGCCCTCACCCGCATACCGGTCAAGGCCTGCTGGTTGATGGGCAATGTGCAGCACCCGCTGGGCCACACCATGCCCGATGCGCACAAACAGGGGCTGATGGCACTGCTCAACGCCCACAAGGTGCCGCTGGTGGAGGATGACGTCTATGCGGAGGTCTACTTTGGCCGCGAGCGCCCCAAGCCGATCCGCCACTGGGATCAGCGTGGCGACAGCCTGCTCTGCAGCTCCTTTTCCAAATGTCTGGCGCCGGGCTTTCGGGTCGGCTGGGTGGTGGCAGGGCCCCATGCCGAGCGGGTGCAGCGGTTGCAGCTGATGTCCACCCTCTCCACCAATGTACCGAGCCAGCTGGCGCTGGCCGAGATGCTGCGCCAGGGCGGAGTCGATGCCCACTTTCGCCGCCTGCGCCACACTCTGGCCCAGCGCCAGCAGCAGATGCGGGCGGCCCTGCAACGGCTGTTGCCGGACGAGGTGCGGATCTCCTCCCCCGATGGCGGCTACTTCCTCTGGCTGGCGCTGCCTGCCCATTTCGACAGCCGCGCCCTGCACGCCAAGGCTCTGGGCAGCGGTTTTTCAGTGGCTCCCGGCGCCCTCTTTTCCAGTCAGGGACAACACAACCACTGCCTGCGCCTCAACAGCTCCCATCCCTGGAGCGAGCAGCTGGAGCAGGCCCTCACCCGGCTGGCCGCGCTGATTGCCGCACAACTCGGTGAAAAGTAACGTGGCAAAGAGCCGCTGGCGAAACGAACAAAGGCCCGTAACGGGCCTTTGTGGTTGGGGGGTGACGCGCCTTGGCTCGCCTCAGAAACTGATCATCTGGCCATGATCTGCGACTGCACTTTGAACCCCAGCGCCTCGTAGAGCGCTTGGGCGCGCTCGTTGAAGGCCATCACCTCAAGCCGGATTTGCTGGGCATCACGGACCTTGGCCCACTCATCGCAATGGGCGATCAGCGCCTTGCCAATCCCGCGGGAGCGGCGCTGCTCATCCACCACCACTGAGCCAATGCGGCAAATCGGTGCACGGGTGAGAAACGGCACGCTCTCATTGATATCGATCCGTGCCGTCAAAAAGCCCACCACCATGCCATCCTGCTCGGCAACACAGAACAGACGCCCTTCCGCGCCGATGGCGTCGAGCAAAAACCCCCGTTCCTCTGGCGAAGGGGGGCAGAACACCTCGGGATAGTGCTGATGGTGGATCTCTCCAATCTGCCGATTCAGCTCGACAATGGCGTCTATATCTAATGCGGTTGCCTTGCGTATCTCCAACGGTTGCTCCTTGCAAAAATGGTGGTCTCCGTGCGCCATCTTAGGGGCTGTGCCCCGCAATCCAAATAGGCTCATCCGCATCTTTTTACGGGCAGCAGAAACAACAACGCCCCTTGAACGGGGCGTTATCGGCAATCCATGGCGATGAGGGATATCAGGCGGGGGTGTTAAGTTGGGCCACCTGCCGCTCGATGCTGCCCTTGAGGTTGTCATCAAGTTTGAGGGCGCGCGCCAGCTCGTCGAGATAACCGCGCTCCATAAAGTGATCCACCTCGATGGCGAGCAGGGAGGCAAGATAGACCTCGGTGGCCAGCTCCATGTCGGTCACTTCCCGCGCCAGCGCGTGGGGGTCGAGGGGGCGGGCCAGCTCGGCGTCAATCCAGCGGGCGGCATCGCTCTGGCCCTGTTCGGTCAGATACTCCTGAATCTTCTGGCGCTCGGCACCGTCGATATGGCCATCGGCCCGGGCTGCCGCCACCATGGCGCGCACCAAGAGCGCCGAGCGGGCATCCAGCGCATTGCCTGCCAGAGTGCTGACAGGATGGGTCGGTTGGGCGGGCGCCGCCTGCTGGGCCTGCCAATCCTGATAGAGCTTGTAGGCCAGCCCGCCAAGGGCCGCAGCGCCGCCCACGGCTGCGGCCTTGCCACCATATTTGCGCATTTTTTTGTTGCCCAGCAGCAGACCCAGCGCGCCACCGGCCAGCGCCCCCTGCATCTGCCCCTTGCGCTTGTCGCCCCCGTCGTTGAGCCAGCCTTTGCCAGCCCCCAGCAACTGTTCCAGCATCTGTTTCATCGTGGCACCTCGCTATTGTTCGGCCCATGCTGGCGCCAGACTGATGAACCAACAGTGAATGGGCCCTCATTATTGCACCAGCCCCTGTGCATCCTGCCGCCATTCGCGGTATACCTGAAACAGGTCAACAAGGAGCATCTGGATGCGCACCATCACCCCATTAGTCGCCTTGCTGCTGTGTGGCACCGCCAGTGCGGCCAGCGAGCTGGATCGCTCAGCCCAGCAGGCCAAACTGGATGCCGCCTGCCAACAAGCGCAACAACAACTGGTCGAGCAGGGCAAACAACAGCGGATCGATGCCTGTATCAAGGAGGGCGGCAAGGCCGACAAGTGCCAGCAGGAGTTCGCCAGCTTTGGCCAGCGCGAGGGCAACAAGCGGCCCGATCTCAATAACCTGCCTCCCTGCCAACAGGCAGATGTCTATCGCAAAAGCTACCGTCAATGACGGTTAACCAAGGAGAGAGCATGACCCCACCCCGCGAACTGACCCTGCAATTTCTGGCCGAACCCTCCGACGTCAATTTCGGCGGCAAGGTTCATGGCGGCATGGTGATGAAGTGGATCGATCAGGCGGGCTATGCCTGCGCCGCGGGCTGGTGCGGCGGCTATGCGGTGACCGTCTATGTGGGGGGGATCCGCTTTTTGCGCCCCATCCAGATTGGCCAGCTGGTGGAGGTGCACGCCCAAGTGATCCATACCGGCACCACCAGCATGCATCTGGCGGTGGATGTCTACAGCCGCCACCCCACCGAGACCGAGCGCCACAAGACCACCCACTGCATCATCATCTTTGTGGCGATGGACGAGCAGGGCAAACCGACCCCGGTGCCCCAGTGGCAGCCGGTGAGCGAAAGCGATCTGCAGTTGCAGCAGTACGCCAAAAAGCTGATTGCCCTGCGCGAGGAGATCGACAAAGAGATGCGCCAGCACCTCTAACCTTGGTGATTCCCCTCCCCGATACAGCGGGCGCTTTCGGCCTAAGGCGGCGCCCCTGTATAATCCCCCTTCTTCCCGCAACCGGAAAACTGCCCATGTCACTGGAAACTGCCCCGCCCGAGGTGAAACTCGCGGTGGATCTCATCGAATTGCTGGAGACCAACCAGCTGGCCCCCGAGCTGGTGCTGGCGGCGCTGGCCATTGTGAAAAGTGACTACGAGAGCAAGCTGGCGGAGGGGAAGGATCTCTGATCCGATCCTGCCCTTTGTCTCGCTTCTCGTCGCTTTCTCTTCCCGCCCAAGCCTTTCCCCACGTCGTCACTCATTGCGGCCCCATCACCTCGTCGCAGAGGGCGATCAGGGCTGCACTCAGGCGGCTGAGCGGCTCGCCCCCATCCTTTGCCGCATGGAGCGCCAGCTCCACCGATGCCACCTTGGGCCACTGGGTCAGGGCCAGCTGATCGGCGGGCATCAGCCGTTTGGGCAACAAGCTCACGCCAATGCCTGCACTCACCGCCCCCTGCAAACTGGCGAGACTGGCGCTGACATAGGCAATACGCCAGCGCCGGCCAAGGCCATCGAGCGCCTCGGTCATCTGCCGCCGATAGAGCCCTTCGCTCGGGAACACCACCAGCGGCAGCGGATCCCGTTCCCGGGCGGGCCAGTCGCGGCTATCGACCCACACCAGCGGTTCGCGCCAGCTGGCGAGCGGCGAACCCTGCCCACGCGTCTGCTTGACCAGCGCCAGATCCAGCTCCCCCGCCGCAAAGCGCTGCCAGATCTCGTGGCTCAGGCCGCTTTGCACCTCCAACCGCACCTCGGGGTAGTCGCGGGCAAAGGCGGCCAGCACCGGGGTAATGGCCCCAGCGGCGAAATCCTCCGGCACCCCGAGGCTGAGCGCCACGCTCCCTTCCGTCACTTGTTCTTCGGCCTGTGCCAGCAGCGCCAGAATACGGCGGGCCAGCCCCAATAATTTTTCCCCCTCCGCCGTTGCGACCACCTGACGGCCAGCGCGATCCAGCAGCGGGCAGCCGAGCTGCTGCTCAAGACGGCGGATCTGCTGGCTGATGGTGGATTGAGTCAGATGGACCCGTTCACCGGCACGGGTAAAGCTGCCGGTGTCGATAATGGCGACAAAACTGCGCAGTAACAGGGGATCCAGCATGGGGCACTCCATTTACAAAACCACTGACACCCATTTTATCATTTAATTTCCAAATGATGTTCGACCCCGCTAGGCTGGCGTTTTTGCCTCTTTTGACGGTGATCTGCCATGTTCAGCCCCGATGACTCCGTGTCCCGAATGCCCCCTGCCTCTCCCAGAACCGGAAACAGCACCCGATGAATCAACAAAATGCGGCTCAACCCGCAGGCCAGACCGCCCTGCTGGTGCTGGTGATCCTGATTGGCCTTAACCTGCGCCCCTTTCTCACCGCCATCGGCCCGCTGACGCAGGAGATTGGCCGCGCCCTGTCGCTCGGGATGGATACCCTGGCCTGGCTCACCCTGCTGCCACTGTGGCTGATCGGGATTGGCGTGCTGCTCACCCCGAGCCTGCGTCGGCGCGCCAGTGCGCGCCAACTACTGGGAGCGGCCCTGCTGTTGCTCGGTATTGGCAGCGCAATCCGCTTCGATGCACAGAGCGGCACCTTGCTGATCGCCAGTGCGGCGCTCTGTGGATTGGGGTCGGCGCTGGTACAGGGGGGGCTACCGGCGCTGATCAAGCAAGCGTTCGCCCACAAGGTGCCGCTGGTGATGGGGATCTTCTCCGCCTGCATGATGGGGGGCGGGGCGCTCGGGGCAAGCCTCACGCCACGGTTGGCAGCCAGCCTCGACTGGTCACGGGCACTGGCGCTCTGGAGCCTGCCGGTGCTGCTGGCCCTCGTCTGGCTAGGGTGGAAAGTGCGTCTACCACGGGCCGCAGCTGTCGCGATTCCCGACGGCGAGCAGCGGCTGATTGCCCTGCCCCGCAGCTGGTTGCTGATCGTCTGCTTTGGCATCATCAACAGCGGTTACGGCATAGTGGTGGCCTGGCTGGCCCCCGCCTACATGGCGCAAGGGTGGAGCGCCGCGCAGGCGGGCGAGCTGGTTGCCTGGCTGGCGCTGGCGCAGACCGCCAGCGGCCTTGGTCTGCCGTTGCTGGCGGCGCGCAATCTGGATCGGCGACCGTGGATGGGGCTTGCCATCGCCATGCAGCTGGCGGGATTTGGTGGTCTCTGGCTGGCGCCACAGGCGGCCCCCATGCTCTGGTGCATGCTGTGCGGCGCCGGTCTTGGCGGCAGCTTTTCGCTGATCATGGTGATTGCGCTCGATCACCTGCCCGACCCGCGCCGCGCCGGTACCCTGAGCGCCCTGATGCAGGGCTTCGGCTTTATGCTGGCCGCCACCGGCCCCTGGGTAGCGGCCCGCCTCTATCACCTGTTCGGTGACTTCGCGGCCGCCTGGCAGTGGCAACTGGGGGGCCTCCTGCTGATGAGCCTGCTGGTACTGCGCCTAGACCCGCGCCACTACCCTCGCGTAATGAAGTTACCTACCACCAGCGAGCCAACCCTTTCTGCTCCCCTCCCGGCCAGCTCTGCGGCCCAAAGCAACACACCGGCCTGAGGCCGGTGTGTTGGGGATGACTGTGTTGAGGATCACAAGGCGAGGCTGACGCCGCTCAGGGGAGCAACTCAGCGCCCCTTCTTTTGCCGCCCGGCGTTAGCGGTGCGCGGCTTGCCGGCGGCCGGTTTGCCACCCTTGGGGGCCGCTTTTCCAGCGCCGCCCTTATTGGCAGCCCCTTTACCCGCGCCGACCTTGCCCACCGGAGGCTTCTTCTCGAAGGCTTCCGGGCCCGGCACATTGGGGCGACCGCCAATCTCGTGATCATCATCGCGGCGCGGTTTCTTGCCCTGCCCCGGCTTGGCGCTTTGCGCCGCAGGGGCCTTGGCCGCCTTGGGTTTGTCGCCTTTGGCCGGTTTCACCTCGGAGGAGGAGTCCTCAATCAGCTTGAACAGCTCGATCAGCTCGTCGTCGGTCAGATCGCGCCACTCGCCTACCGGCAGCCCCTTGAGGCTGACGTTCATGATGCGGATGCGCTCCAGCTTGGTCACTTCAAAACCGAAGTGCTCGCACATGCGGCGGATCTGGCGGTTCAGCCCCTGCACCAGGGTGATGCGAAAGACGAACGGCGCCTCTTTCTTCACCTTGCACTTCTTGGTGACAGCACCGAGGATCGGCACCCCGGCCGCCATGCCGCGCACAAACTCGTCGGTCACCGGCTTGTCGACGGTCACCAGATATTCTTTCTCGTGATCGTTGCCCGCCCGCAGGATCTTGTTGACCAGATCGCCGTGGTTAGTAAGGAAAATCAGGCCCTGCGAATCCTTGTCCAGTCGCCCGATGGGGAATACCCGGGTGCTGTGGTTGACGAAATCGACGATGTTGTCCTTCTCGCCCGCCTCTGTGGTACTGACGATGCCCACCGGCTTGTTAAGGGCGATAAAGACCAGACTGTCCGCCTCGCGCGGCTCAATCACCTGACCGTTGACCTTGACCAGATCGCCAACCTGCACCTGATCGCCAATCCCGGCGCGCTTGCCGTTGATAAAGACGTGGCCCTGCTCGATAAAGCGGTCGGCCTCGCGGCGCGAGCAGATGCCGCTCTCGCTGATGTATTTGTTCAGGCGCATGGATTCGTTAGCCAGCATGAGTCACCTGCCAGAGGGGCTGAACCCCATCCTGTTGTACGGTTGCGTGCGTCGGCCATGCCGGACACATGATCTGCGGCATCACCCTCTCCACTACGTCGATTTTTTGCATACGGCTCCAATTTCAACGAGGCCAATGCCGGCCCATCCGGCAAAAAAGTGCGACACATTACCACATCGCCCGCCACAGCACGCCGGATTATCGCCAACTCCAGCGCACCGGCGACACAATTGCGGGCCAGCTCACAGCACCAAGCCCTGCATCAGGGGTTATGGGGCAAACGGGGTTTGCCCGGTTTCATAGCCAACAAAAGAGTCAGCGGTGGCGAGACAGGGGAGTACCGAAAGAGGCAAACGAGGGCATGGTTGCGCCCCGACCAGCGGCCGGGGCCAGCGGTTGATGCGCCAACCCAGCTCCCCTCTGCCGCGGCGGACTCAGGGGTAGCGACTGATCTCGATCAGGTTCTGATCCGGGTCGAGGAAGTAGATGGACTCTATCGGCCCGCAGGCGCCACTTTTGGTCACCGGCCCCTCGACAATCTCCACCCCGTGGCAGGCAAGCTGAGTCATCACCTGCTCCAGCGGCCAGCGGGTGATAAGGCAGACATCCCCCGACCCCACCTGCGCCCGGTTGCGCGGCTCCTGCCCCAGCAGTTGCAGATTGATCTTCTGGTTGCCAAATCCCACCGCCCGGCGCCCTGCGCCAAAGGTGATGGCCTCCATATTGAGCACCGAGCTGTAAAACGCCACGGCGCGCTCGATATCACTTACCGTCAATACCAGATGGTCGATATGGCTGATCATGGTTACCTCCTGGTGGTGATCTGGCTGATGTGAGCGGCATATGCCCGCAAGCATCCGACTGTCGCCGCCACTGCGGGCAGCCCCATCATACCCGGCAAGGGGGAGCCCATGTGTGCCGTGGCGCGCAAAGCGAGCGCAAATGATCTGGTCAGATAAATCCGCCTCACTGCACCGCAGTGCAGGCTTTCTCCCGCTGGGCCAGCAGGGCTTCATCGTCACTGTCCATTGCCGCCAGAATCGCCTGATTGCAGGCCCGCTCTGCCAGCTTGGCCGGACTCTGTTTGGCATCCCCGATTTCGGCACTCCTGATTTCGGCAATCATCGGCCGATAACTGACGGCCGCCGAGCAGTACATGGTGCGAAATTTGGGCAGTTGCCAACTGCTGTCATCCTGCCGGGTCAAGTCATCACACAGCTTGTGAAACAGGGCTGACGCCTTGACCGTGCACTGGCTAAAACGCCGCACATCCTGCTGGTAGGGACGACAAACGCTCGGCTGCTGGATCTGCCACAGCTGAAAGGAGAACGGGACCGACTCCCCCTCATACTGCACCACCAGCGTCTTGACCTCGGTGCCATAGATATCCGCAACCTGCTGCTGTACCAGATTGATATAAGCCGAAAAAAGATAAGAAACCGGATCCATCACCACCTCCCTGTGGTTGTCACTGCCGGGCTCTATTACCGAAAACCGTGGCGATTTTCAAACGAGTAACAGGCGACAACAGCTTACTGATTTGGTTGGAAAAAATGATACTCTTCTCGCCACCCTCATGTACAACGTTCAAGGCCAGTGTGCGATGCAACAATGCGGTATTTATGAACAGCTCATTACTCAACTGCTGACATCTCGACTCGACCGCGAGCGCTTTTACGTAGGGGAACGCCAACTTGAACCTGCCGAAGCGGCAGTTTGGTTATCCAGATTTCTGAGCCGGGTTTTGGAATATGCGGTGGGCTCGGTCACTGGAGAGGATCAGCTGCAACGGCAGATTGAACTGGCTAACCAGTTATTGCTTTGGCTAAAGGATCGGACCCAAGATCCAGACTTTATTGGCGAGAACCTCATCGATAGTCAGGGTAAAATTCTGACCGCGCTCTACCAGTTAGATAACCCCATCTCAGCCAATTTAAAGCAATATGCTGAGGATATTTTCCCTCTGACCGGTCTAACGCAAAGTGAGCTGTTCTGCGGCAGCAATGCGGGTTTGTCGATGGAATCGGAGATTAAACGGGAGATATTATCGGCAGATAGCATCTGCTGGCTGGTCTCATTTATAAAATGGGCAGGTATTCGTATTTTCCGTCATGAGCTGGAAGAGTTCACCCGCAGCGGCCGCCAATTAAAAATAATTACTACCTCTTATATGGGGGCGACCGACGCCAAGGCAGTTGAATTTTTAGCCAGCCTCCCCAATACCGAAGTCAAACTCAGCTATAACACCCAGCGTGAGCGGTTGCATGCCAAGAGTTATCTCTTTTGCCGAAATACCGGCTTTCATACCGGCTATATAGGTTCATCCAACCTCTCTCATTCTGCCCTCACCAGTGGCTTGGAGTGGAACCTAAAAATCACCTCGCAAGAGATCCCTCATATTATCGAGAAATCCCTGAGTACCTTTGAAACCTATTGGGAATCCGATGATTTTGAGCTGTTCGATGGCAAGCTCGAAAGCCGCAAGAAATTACAACATGCCCTGCAAGAGGCCCGTGGCGATGGGGACAAAAATAACCCGGCCTATTTCTTTGATATCGCGCCGTTTCACCATCAACAGGAGATCCTTGAACAATTGGCGATGGAGCGCACTTTACACCAGCGCTTCCGTAACTTGGTGGTTGCGGCCACCGGTACAGGGAAAACCCTGATCTCCGCTTTTGATTTTGCGCGTTTTCTGAAAACCAAACCCGATGCCAAGTTTCTGTTTGTCGCCCACAAAGAGGAGATCTTGCGCCAAGCATTGGCCTCATACCGCGGTGTGCTCAAGCAATCCAATTTTGGCGAACTCTTGGTCGGCGGTGCCGTACCTACTCACTACCGTCAGCTATTTGCCTCGGTGCAATCCTTGAATAACCAGCTGGCTAATTTACGTCTTAGCCCAGACTATTTCGATTACATTGTCATCGATGAGGTTCACCATATTGCAGCGGCCAGTTATCGTGGTCTGCTCGCCGCCTTTGAACCTCACATTCTGTTGGGATTAACCGCAACGCCAGAGCGCCATGATGGCGGCGATATTCTCGCTGATTTTTGTGGTGTCATCGCAGCGGAGATCCGTTTACCAGAGGCCATCAATCGTCGCCATCTCTGTCCGTTCCAATATTTTGGTATCGACGATGATACTGACTTGCGCCAAGTGACTTGGACAAATGGTCGTTATGACATCACAGAGCTCACCAATATCTACACCCATAATCAACAGCGGGTGCAGAAAATAGTCCAAAGCCTCTATGAGATCGTCACCGATATTACCAAGATCAAAGCACTGGCATTTTGTGTGAGCCGCGAACATGCCGATTTTATGTGCAAGGCATTTTTATTGAAGGGCATCAAGGCTGACATCCTCACCAGCGATAACCGAGACGAGCGTCATAGCAAACAACAGGATTTGCGTACCGGCGTTATCAATATTCTCTGCGTGGTAGACATCTTCAACGAAGGTGTTGATATCCCAGAAGTCGATACCTTGCTGTTTTTACGACCAACGGAAAGCCTCACCATTTTCTTGCAGCAATTAGGGCGGGGCCTGCGGCTGGCGAACGATAAAGAGTGCTGTACCGTGTTGGATTTTGTTGGCAATGCTCGCGCAGAGTATGACTTTGCCCAAAAATTCCGGGCTCTGGTGGGTAAAACCAGTAAGGCAATCAGCCACGAAATCAAACAAGGCTTTCCCCATGCCCCATTGGGCTGCCGCATCGAACTCTCAAAACAGACCCAAGAGTTAATTCTGAGCAATATCAAGAAGGCGACTCTCAATACCTCGCGCCTCATGGGCCTGATCCGCCGTTTCTCACAGGATTGCGATTTACCGCTGACACTGGCGAACTTTTTGAAGTTCTACCCTCACATCAGCCTTGAGGAGATCTACAAGCGCGGCAATTGGAGCACCTTGGTCAAACAGGCCCGCAACCACACTGTTTCTGAAATGAGCGATGAGAAGCTGTCGACCCTCTACACCCGGGCCATCAAAACCCGGCTATTGGGTTGCGATGCGCTCCATTATTTGAACTTCTTACAAACCTTGGTGGAAAGCGCCTTTACCTTAACGGCTGAGCACGATGAGCGGATGGCTTTGATGTGCCATTACGACTTCTGGCAACAAAGCGGACCCAACGCAGGCTTTGGCTCCTTGGCGCACAGCCTGAAACAACTCAATCAACCAGAGTTGAGGTCCGAGCTTGCAGATCTGTTGCCCATGCTGATCAACCGGGTGCAACACGAGCAATTGGCCATGCCTGACCTTCCCGGCAATCCACTGCAACTACATGCCCGTTATGCCAGAGAGCAGGTACTGGTTGGCTTTGGCGCGACCACCTTCGCGCAGCAACCCACGGCTCGCGAAGGGGTCTATGTCATCGCAGAGCAAAATATCGAGTTGCTGTTCGTGACCTTGAACAAAACGGAGCAGCACTTCTCCCCCACTACCCGTTATCACGACTACGCCATCAACGAGTCGCTGTTTCATTGGCAGAGCCAAAACAGCGCTCGCCCAGAGCGGGGTAAGGGGCTGAGTTACATAAACCACAGAGCAGAGGGTAAGCGCTTGTTTTTGTTCGTTCGTGAGCAGAGCAAAGATGAATTTGGCCGCACCCTTGGCTTTGTGAACTTTGGTGAGGTGGAGTACGTATCCCACAGCGGCAGCCAACCGATGAACATCAAATGGCGCCTAATGACCCCAATGCCGCCTTTTATATGGAAAGAGGCAGCCAAGCTTGCGATTGGCTAACCGCTATGAGTGGCGAAAAAGCCGACGAGATCTCGCACAGATCCACGCTGATATTGGCCATTTGACTAATAACCATGCGGCCTTGCGGTTGTTTAACTGGCCCTAACGTCAGATAATACCGCCCGCCTTCAACCCCCGATAACCCGACTTTCAGTGACGGTAATTGATGACTGAGTACCTGCTTTTATTGATCGGCACCGTGCTGGTTAACAACTTCGTGCTGGTGAAATTCCTCGGCCTCTGCCCCTTTATGGGGGTCTCCGGCAAGCTGGAAACCGCCATCGGCATGGGGCTGGCGACCACCTTCGTGATGACCCTCGCCAGTGCCAGCTCCTATCTGGTGGAGCACTATATCCTGCTGCCGCTGGATATCGCCTATCTGCGCACCCTCGCCTTTATTCTGGTGATCGCCGTGGTGGTGCAGTTTACCGAGATGGTGGTGCGCAAGAGCAGCCCGACCCTCTATCGCCTGCTGGGGATCTTCCTGCCCCTCATCACCACCAACTGCGCGGTACTCGGGGTGGCGCTGCTCAGCATCAATGAGCGTCATGACTTCGTGCAGAGCGTGATCTACGGCTTTGGCGCCGCCACCGGCTTCTCGCTGGTGTTGATCCTGTTTGCCGCCATGCGCGAGCGTCTGGTCGCCGCCGATGTGCCCGCGCCGTTTCGCGGGGTGTCGATTGCCATGATAACCGCCGGTCTGATGTCGCTGGCCTTTATGGGCTTTACCGGCCTTATCAAGATATAACCATGATCCATATTCTCTTTGCCATTCTGGTGCTCACCCTGCTGGCGCTGGCGTTCGGGATTATCCTGGGCTTTGCCGCCGTCAAGTTTCATGTGGAAGCAGACCCCATCGTCGATCAGCTCGATGCCCTGCTGCCCCAGACCCAGTGTGGCCAGTGCGGCTATCCCGGCTGCAAACCCTACGCCGAGGCACTCGCCAACGGCGATCAGATCAACAAGTGCGTGCCGGGTGGCGAGGCCACCATGCGCAAGATTGCCGATCTGATGGGGGTCGAGCCCCAGCCGCTGGGGGGCAGTGACGAGGCCGCTGTGCCGGTCAAGAAGGTCGCCTTTATCCACGAAGATCAGTGCATCGGCTGCACCAAGTGCATTCAGGCCTGCCCGGTGGATGCCATCGTCGGCGCCACCAAGGCGATGCATACCGTGATTGCCAACGAGTGCACCGGTTGCGATCTCTGTGTCGATCCCTGCCCGACCGATTGCATCGAGATGATCCCGGTGCCTACCACGGTCGATAACTGGAAGTGGGATCTCAATAACGTGCATGTTCCGGGCAAGATTCCGGTCAAGATAGTGGAATAAACAGCGGAGCAACCATGCATTCCTTACTCGAACGTATCAAAGCCGGCACGCTCTGGGACTTTCACGGTGGCATTCACCCCGCCGACAACAAGCTGCAATCAAGCCAGAGCCCGGTGGTAGACGCCGGTCTGCCGCCGCGCCTCATCATTCCGCTGCGCCAGCACGCTGGCCCCGCCGGCGATCTGCTGGTGCAGGTGGGCGACAAGGTCAAAAAAGGGCAGCCACTGACCCGTTACGCCAAAGGGCGTACGGTGCCTGTCCATGCCTCTACCTCGGGCACCATCACCGAGATTGGCAACCACACGGTTGCCCACCCCTCCGGACTCGGCGATCTCTGCGTCATTCTCACCCCGGATGGGGAGGATGAGTGGGGCGAGCGCAATGGCAAAGCCGATTACTGGAATCTGGAGCGGGGCGAGCTGCTCGAGCGCATCCAGCAGGCAGGGGTGGCGGGCCTTGGCGGCGCGGTGTTCCCCACTCACAGCAAGCTCGATGGCCGCGGCCAGCTCACCGAGATCCTGATCGTCAACGGGCTGGAGTGCGAACCCTATATCACCACCGATGATCGGTTGATGCAGCAGTACGCCGACGAGATCATGGATGGCATCCGGGTGCTCAAGCACCTGCTCAAACCCAAGCTGACCCTGATCGGGGTAGAAGACAACAAGCCCGAGGCGATCGAGCAGTTGACCCGCCACGCCACCGACGAGGACGTGCTGGTCAAGACGGTGCCGACCAAGTACCCCTCGGGCGGTGCCAAGCAGACCATCGAACTGCTTACCGGCCGTCAGGTGCCCAAAGGCGGCCGCGCGGTCGATATCGGCATCATGGTGCTCAACGTCGCCACCGTGTTTGCCATCAAGCGCGCCATTATCGACGGCGAGCCGCTGATCGAGCGGATCGTTACCCTCACCGGGGACAGCTTCAAGAAGCCCGGCAACGCCTGGGTGCGCCTGGGGACGCCGGTGCGCTGGCTGTTGCAGCGTTTCGAGCTGCAACCGGAAGCGGAGCAGCGGGTCATCATGGGTGGCCCCATGATGGGCTTTACCCTGCCCCACGCCATGGTGCCTGTGGTCAAGGCCACCAACTGCCTGCTGGCGCCGACGCAGGCCGAACTGCCCGCCCCCGGCCCGGAGCAGCCCTGCATCCGTTGCAGTGCCTGCGCCGATGCCTGTCCGGCCACCCTGCTGCCGCAAGAGCTCTACTGGTACAGCCGGGCCAAGGAGTATGACAAGGCCGAGAAGCTCAACCTGATGGATTGCATCGAGTGTGGCGCCTGCGCCTGGGTTTGCCCGAGCGAAATCCCGCTGGTGCAGTACTACAAGATCGCCAAGGATGACATTCGCGAAGCCCGCGCCGAGGCCGAAAAAGCCGAGCGCGCCAAGCAGCGTTTCGAGGCCAAGCAGGCCCGTTTCGAGCGGGAGAAAGCGGCCCGCGAAGCGCGTCATGCCGAAGCTGCTGCCCAGCGCCGTCAGACCATGACGGCCGCAGGCGGGGAAGATCCGGTGGCCGCTGCGCTGGCCCGCATCAAGGCCAAGCAGGATGCCCCCATCACTGCCATTACCGCCACCGCCGAGGGCGTGCCCGACAACAGCGCCGTGATTGCCGCCCGCGAAGCCCGCAAACGGGAAGCGGAAGCCCGCCGCGCCGCCAAGCTGGCGGAAAGCGCAAACAGCGACACTGCCGCCGCTGCGCCGCAATCTGCCGAGGCGGTTGACCCCGCCAGCGATCCCAAGAAAGCGGCCATCGCCGCCGCACTGGCCCGCGCCAAGGCCAAGAAAGCCGCACAAGCGGGTGATAGCGCCGAGCCTGCGGCTACCGAAGCTGCGGCTGCGGCTGCGGCTGCGGCTGCGGTAGATGCTGATCAGCAAAAGGCAGAGGTTGATCCGAAAAAAGCGGCGATTGCCGCTGCCATCGCCCGTGCCAAAGCCAAAAAGGCCGAGGCCAGTGGCGAGCCGGTAAGCACAGATCACAGCGTGACAGCCGAGGCTGACACGCCAAGCGATGCGCCCACTGATCCCAAGAAAGCCGCAATTGCGGCCGCCATCGCTCGTGCCAAGGCCAAAAAGGCAGCCCAGCAGGGTGACGGCGCTGAGGGCGACCTGACTGCAAACGCAGGCACCAGCGAATCCGCTGCAACCCAAAGCGATGCGCCATCTGCGGTCAGCGAAGCGGTTGATCCCAAGAAGGCGGCAATTGCCGCAGCCATCGCTCGTGCCAAGGCCAAGAAGCTGGCCCAGCAAGGTGAAAGTGCCGGTGCTGAAGATGCGGAGAGTAAACCAGCAGCCAGCGCGGAGACCCGCGACGTGGCGGTAGCCAAGAGCGAAGTAACCACCAGCCAGAGCGATACGGCAACTGCTGCAAGTGAAGCGGTCGATCCCAAGAAAGCCGCTATCGCCGCAGCCATCGCCCGTGCCAAAGCCAAAAAGCTGGCGCAGCAGAGCGAGCGTATCAGTGCTGAGGTAGAGAGTGCCGGTACTCAGGTAGATAGGGCCGGAACTGAGGGTGAGCGCGTATCGGTCGAGCCGATGCAAACCGCTGCTGCCAGCAGTGAGCAACCACTTGCCGTCGCTGCCGCGCCTGAAGCGTCTGCCCCTGCGGCTGATGTCCCGGTTGATCCGAAAAAAGCGGCCATTGCAGCCGCCGTTGCCCGCGCCAAGGCGAAGAAGCTGGCGGCCGAGGCGGCCAGAGCCGCCGGGACCGCCGCTGAAGATGCACCGTCAGCCGACCGAACAACCACAAGGTAACCGACAGACTCATGTTCAATATTGCGACTGCGCCGTTTGCCCATAACCGCAAACAGACCCGAACCCTGATGCTGCTGGTAATCCTGGCCTGCGTGCCGGGCTTGCTGGCCCAGACTTGGTTCTTCGGCTGGGGCACCTTTATCCAGATCCTGCTGGCGCTGGTCACTGCGCTGCTGTGCGAGGCGCTGGTGCTCAAGCTGCGGGGCCGCGCCATCAAACCGGCCCTGATGGATGGCAGTGCGGCGCTCACCGCCGTGCTGATTGGTCTCTCCCTGCCGCCGCTGCTGCCGTGGTGGATGCTGGTGGTGGGCACGGCCTTCGCCATCATCGTCGCCAAGCACCTTTACGGCGGGCTGGGCCAGAACCTGTTCAATCCGGCCATGGTGGCCTATGTGCTGCTGCTGGTCTCCTTCCCGGTGCAGATGACCAGCTGGCTGCCGCCAGAGAGCGTGCGCGCCTACAGCCTCGGCTTTGGCGATGCGGCGTCGGTGATCTTCACCGGCTTTAGCCTCGATGGCTACAGCATGGCACAGCTCAAGCAGGGGGTGGATGGCCTCACCATGGCGACCCCCCTCGATACCCTTAAAACCGGCCTGACCCAAGGGCTCACCACCGGCGAGATCCTGAGCGGCCCGCTGTTCGAGGGTTGGGGTGGCATCGGCTGGAGCTGGGTCAACCTCGGCTATCTGCTGGGCGGCCTCTTCTTGCTGCAGCAGAAGGTGATCAACTGGCGCATTCCCACCGCGATTCTCGGTGCCCTGCTGCTGGCCTCCACCATCGGCTATCTGGTGAGCCCGGATGCGACCGCCACGCCCATCTTCCATCTTTTTAGCGGCGCTACTATGCTGGGTGCCTTCTTTATCGCCACCGATCCGGTCAGCGCCTGCACCACGCCGCGCGGCCGACTGGTCTATGGCGTGCTGATCGGGGTGCTGGTCTACATCATTCGCCGCTTTGGCGGCTATCCGGATGCGTTCGCCTTCGCCGTGCTGCTGGCCAACCTTTGTGTGCCCTTTATCGACAGCCTGACTCGCCCGAAAGTGTATGGAGCCCGTCGCCAATGATGTTTCTGCCCTTTTTCCCCATCACAGCTGACGGAGCCCGGACATGTTAAAGAGCATGCGCAAGAACGGCCTTATTCTGGCGATGTTCGCGCTCGGCTGTACCGCGCTGGTGGTACTGACCAACGAACTGACCAAGGATAAAATCGCCCACCAGCAACAGCTGGAGAAGCAGCAGACTCTCTCGGTATTGCTGCCAGAGGGAAGCTATGACAACGATCTGGTGGCCAGCTGCAAGCAGGTCACCAGCAGGAAGTATCTCGGCAGCGATCAGCCGCAGGCGCTCTATACCGCCAGCAAAAATGGCGTGGTGACCGGTTATGCGCTGGAGGCGATTGCACCAGATGGTTACAGCGGGGCGATCCGCATCGTCGCGGGCTTTGATGCCAAGGGCACCATCACCGCCGTGCGCGTGCTCGCTCACAACGAGACCCCCGGCCTTGGTGACAAGATCGAGCTGAAGAAATCGGACTGGATCAACCGCTTTGCCGGAAAATTCCTGACCCATGACAACGAGCCCCAATGGGCGGTGAAGAAGGATGGCGGCGAGTTCGATGCCTTTACCGGCGCCACCATCACCCCGCGAGCCGTGGTCAAGGCGGTGAAGAACCTGCTGAAACTGCAGCAGGAGCAACCCGAACTGCTCAGCAACGCCCCGGCTTGTCCGGCGGCGCACTAACGGAGTCGAGCCATCATGAACCAGATGGAACAGATTGAAACGAGCGCAGCCCCGATTGCCGAGCTGGAAAGCCGCAAGGGCGAGCTCAAGGAGCTGATGAGTCAGGGGCTGTGGAAGAACAACCCCTCGCTGGTGCAGGTGCTGGGTCTGTGCCCGACCCTCGCCGTCTCCTCCACCTTTACCAATGCGCTGGGGCTGGGCCTTGCCACCATGGCGGTGCTGGTCTGCTCCAACCTTGCGGTCTCGCTGGTACGCAATTGGGTGCCGAAGGATATTCGCATCCCGGTCTATGTGATGATCATCGCCTCGCTGGTGACCAGCGTGCAGCTGCTGATGAACGCCTACACCTATGGCCTCTATCAGGCGCTCGGCATCTTTATCGCCCTGATCGTCACCAACTGCATCATCATCGGCCGCGCCGAGGCGTATGCCTCCAAGAATCCGCCGCTGCTGGCGGCCCTCGACGGCCTGATGATGGGCCTTGGTTTTACCCTGGTGCTGCTGGTACTGGGCGGCATGCGCGAGATCATCGGCATGGGCACCCTGTTTGATGGCGCCGAGCTGCTGCTGGGCGAGTGGGCCAAATCCCTGCGCATCGAGCTGTTCCACGCCGATGCCAGCCTGCTGCTGGCGATTTTGCCGCCGGGGGGCTTTATCGGGCTGGGGCTGCTGATCGCTGCCAAGAATGCCATCAACGACTGGCGGGATCGCAAACAGGCAACCACTCTGGTTCACAGTAATGGGGCCCACTGCAACGTTGCCCCGGCTCGCGTCCGGGCGACCGAGCTATGATCGGACGCAAGGCATGAACAACCAGAAACGCAGAGAGATCCTGGATCGGCTGCGGGAAAACAATCCCCACCCCACCACAGAGCTCAACTTCAACTCGCCGTTCGAGCTGTTGATTGCCGTGCTGCTCTCGGCGCAAGCGACCGATGTCAGCGTCAACAAGGCAACCGACAAACTCTATCCGGTGGCCAACACCCCGCAAGGGATGCTGAGCCTCGGGGTGGACGGGCTCAAGGAGTACATCAAGACCATTGGCCTGTTTAACACCAAGGCCGAGAACGTCATCAAGACCTGCGCCATCCTGCTGGAGCGCCATGGCGGCGAGGTGCCGGAAAACCGCGAAGCGCTGGAAGCCCTGCCCGGCGTCGGCCGCAAGACCGCCAACGTGGTGCTCAACACCGCCTTTGGCTGGCCCACCATCGCCGTCGATACCCATATCTTCCGGGTATCGAACCGCACTGGCTTTGCGGTAGGCAAGAACGTGGATCAGGTGGAGGAGAAGCTGCTTAAAGTGGTGCCCACCGAGTTCAAGCTGGATGTCCACCACTGGCTGATCCTGCACGGGCGTTACACCTGTCTCGCTCGCAAGCCCCGTTGTGGTTCCTGTATCATCGAGGACTTATGCGAGTATAAAGAGAAGGTCTATCCGGAAAACTGACCGATCTCCTTTCTAGCCTCACGGCATACAAATCACCCACCCGGAGAACTGAGCAATGAGAATTCTGCATACCATGCTGCGTGTCGGCGATCTGCAACGCTCCATCGACTTCTACACCCGCGTGCTCGGCATGAAGCTGCTGCGCAAGAGCGAGAACAGCGAGTACAAGTACACCCTGGCCTTCGTCGGCTACGGTGACGAGAAAGATGAAGCGGTGATCGAGCTGACCTACAACTGGGGGGTGAGCGAGTACGAACTGGGCTCTGCCTACGGCCATATCGCGCTGGAAGCGGACGACATCTATGCCACCTGCGACGCCCTGCGCGCAGCCGGTGCCAAGATCACCCGCGAGCCGGGCCCGGTCAAGGGCGGCACCACCGTCATCTCCTTCGTCGAAGATCCGGACGGTTACAAGATTGAACTGATCGCCAAGAAAGATGCCGGTACTGGCCTGGGTGACAGCTTCTAAGCGACCCGACTGCTGCCGGATGGCAGGATCAAAAAAGAGCGCAGATGCGCTCTTTTTTATGCCTCTCTGCCGGGGACTGCGCTAGATCTCGCCGTTGCGCCCCATGCTGATCACCACCCGCCGGTTCTTGGCACGACCCTGCTCGGTTTCATTGGAGGAGACATGCTGCTTCTCGCCGTGCCCTTCCACCGAGATCTTGCCGGGTTCCAGCCCCAGATCGACAAACACCTTCTTGATGGCATCGGCCCGCTTCTCGGAGAGCTTCTGGTTCGGCCAGCGGCCGCCGTAGCTGTCGCTGTAGGCGTCGATCACCACTACATCGATGCTCTTGTCCGCCTTGATAAACTCGCTGATCATCGCCAGTCGCCGTTTGGAGGGGATGGAGAGCTGATCGCTGTTCTTGTCGTAGGTGAGCACGCTAAAGGCGATGTCGTTGAAGCTGTAGGGCAAGAGCCCGCTCAAACAGTCGATAAAGGCCTGATATTTGACCCGAAAATTGACTGACGACAGTGACACCCGCACCGCGCGGTTCTGGCGATACCAGTCCCGATACTGGAAAGTCGGCATCCGCCCCCCCTCCAGCTCGTCGAGCATGGTCCAGGCGGTTTGCCCCTCCACCAGCCCATCGAACTGCTGATAGAAGCGCAGCTGGCTCACTTCTCGCCCGGCAATCCCCGGGCGCCATACCGGCGGCATGATGCCAAGGCTCACCGTCTGGGTCTGGGCCTGTGGCCGCTTGCCCTTGAGCTCAAAGTCGAGGTTGATCTTGCGCCCTGCGCGGCTGACAAAAGCCCCCGTTCCCCAGTTGGGAATGGGGTGCTCGAGGCGACACTCAATCTGGGTATCGGAGGTCAAACGCCAGACGGATTGATCCAGACCGGCACCGAATTCGGTGACCCCAGCCTGTAACTGCATACTCACGGATATGCTGACCAACCCCAACAACCAAGCGTTCAATTGCCTGCCCTCCACACGATCTCACAAGAGATATCGGCGGCAAGGCGCCAAGCTTTAGCGACAAACTGCAAAGTGCTGCCGTGTGTGTGGCAAAAGCTTGCCCCGTTGGCAGCCAGCAACAATCGGCTCTCATTGGCCACATTTCCCCCGTGCCAACCAACGGGAAGCTCGCTACAGTAAAGCCAGAACAGCCAGAGGCCGCTTATCGGGAACCACTCGCATGCTCCGACCTTTATCCTCATTGCAGATATTGTTGCTGATGCTGCTGGCGCTATCCGGCAGTGCCGTCCATGGCGCGACACAAGAGCAGGAGTGGGCACAGGATCGTGCCAATGCGGTGCTCTCGCTGATGACGTTCACCGTGGTGCCCGACATCACCGCCAGCAACCTGGATATCGGCAGCGGCACCGATCAATCCGCCGCCCTCAACATGACCCAGATCGGCGGCGGTGCCACCATGAGCGAGGCCGTGCCCATCTATCTGGAAGGGGCGATCGGTTTTAGCCGCTACGATCCCCAGTTTGTGGTGAGCAACGGCACCGAGAGCCGCACCATCCCGACCAAATGGAACAGTGTGACCGCCTCGGGCGGGGTCGGCTGGGATATCGCTCTTCATGAAGACCCGCGTGGCGGTCACTGGGTACTGCGCCCCATCGCCAACGTCTCGCTGGGCACCATGGCCAGCGATCTGCGGATCGGCAACTGGCTGCTGAATCGCACCAAGGGCTACTCGCTGGATTTTCTCGATAACGGTCAGCTCAATATGTACGGGCTGGGGGGCTCGCTGATGCTCGACTACGAGCTCTTCTCCAAAACCCAGGATATCGATGCCGAATTGCGTTACTCCTACCAGCACCTGCAGAGCTTTGGCAACACCACGCAAAGCGTGCGCGGCAGCGCCGAGGCGGAGAACCTCGGCCTCTATCTGCGCCGCCGGGCTCCGGTGTTTGACTGGACCCTGCTCGATCGCCCGCTGCGCTATGTGATGGAGGGGGCGCGCACCGAATACCTCGGCGCGCAGCGCGGCCTGCTCGGGTTCAACTCCCTCAACTCACTTGGTCTGGGGCTGGAGATCGACAGCAGCAAATACGACATCATCGTCAGCCGCACCCGTCTGGTCGCCCGCTACATGTTCAGCCACAACACCAACGGTTATTCCATCGGGCTGGCCATGAGTTTTTAAGCTGTCGTTTCACGCCCGGCAAAACCGGGCACTTTTCCGATATATAGCCGCGACAATCCCGATAACCACGTCCACATTGACGGTCGTTTTATGCATTAGCCTACAGCCATTCCGTATTTCCCCCAGCTTTCCCCCTGCGCAGTGATATCTGGCAAAGAACAAGCTGTCTGTTTGGCAACAACTTTGCCACAGCAAAATCATCGTACACCGATTTTTGATGTCGTAGTGGTCATACAGGCTGTGAGTAACGGCTGATTTGCCCTGTGCTGGCAACGACCAGTGCCTGTTCGATTGCCCCCCCACACATGCCTTGCCAGACACCAAACCCTGTCAGGAGCTCTTGTGCAACTGACCAACACCGGATCTGGCTCCCGTCTCGCCACATCCCGTCCGCTTGTTGATAAAAAACCGGTCAGCAATGACAGCGGTCTGAACAAGGAAGGTTTTCAATAGGGTCATAACCAATAAGGAGTGGCCTCATGATCCACCAGCAAACATTACTCGATGCCTTTAGCGAACAACATGGCTTTCCCCCGCTGCAACTCGATGACGAGGGGGGTTGCCAGCTGCTGATCGACGATAAACTCCCCCTCTCACTGCTCGCTTATTCCCTCCAACACGAACCGGCCCTGATGCTGAGAGCCTCCATCGGCTTGCTGGCTGCAACGGGAATCCTTCGTCAACAGAGCCTCGAGCTGCTCGCTCGCGCCAACTACAGCACAACCGATGCGCCGGGACACACCCTGGCTCTGGCTCCTGATGGCTGCCAGCTGGTGCTGTTCGGGTTGCGCCCCCTCGCCACTCTCACACCGCAGGATCTGGCCGAATGGCTGACGCAGCTGACCCGACAGGCCCTCGAGTGGCAATCCCGCTTTGCCCTGCTGCCAGAGCAACTGGCCCTGAGCAGTACACTTCCGTCACAGCACGATGCCATTCGCATCTAGGAGGCCCCATGAAAACCAGCTTTATCACAGGTGCACCCGTTCCCGATCTTGCCAGTTTCATCACTCATGCCGCGCCGGACGATACCCGGCTTCTCAGCAAACGGGGTGACGTAAATGCCGCCCCCCTGTTCCACCGAGGCCACAAATATGAACTGCTCAACAAGCATCTGCTGCACAGCACTACCAGCCGTGTCAAGCAGGAGAACATCAAGACCCACCTCGATCTTAAAGAGGCGCTGAAAAATGCAGCCCCTCAAGATATCGCTCTGCAAGCCTTCTCCCTGTTGAGTCCGGCTGCTTACCGGGGCGAACCTTTGACTCGGGAGACGATGATGGAAGTCACCGCCCTACTGGCAGATCTCAAGGCCGATCCCACCAGTTATGGTCAACTCAAGCAGCAGTTTGACCAGATCAGCCAGGATCCGAGGCTACAGGTCTGCCTGGAGCAGCAATACCCAGGCAAGATGGATGGGCTGGGCAAGGAGCTGAAAAATAAAATCATAGATTTTACCAGTACCACTGGCGTCAATATCGCCATCAGCCTACTGTTGCCCGGGATAGGCACTTTCATTGCCGCCGGACGGGAATTTTATCAAGTGGCAAAACACAGCGACCGGCTGAACCACCATCATCAGGTTGCCCAGATCGGAGAACTGCCCGGTCGCACCAGTCGACTCGCCAGACTAAGCCAGCAGACATTGAGTCAGGGCCATGACAAAGCCGCCATTGAAGGGGCAACCAGCGTCACCTTGGGCGTCGCCCTCTCTGGTCTCGGCAACTTCGGCATTAGAGGTGCGACAACCGGCGTGGCAACCATCGCGGCCAAAGCCTTGCCCACAATAGCAGATACGGTGTTGATGACGGGGCTGCCTGCCGCAACCAAGATGGGCGCCGCCTACCTGATCAATCAGCAGGCCAGCACGATGCCACAAGGGAACCAGCTCTTGCCCGTATTACCGCGCCTTGAAATCTGCAATACCAAAGGGAACTTCAGTTTCAGCATGCTGGACGGGGCCGCGGTGCGCGCCCTGCTCACCTATCTTGGGCCAAAGGCCGACGAGAGCCTGCTCGGGGTCGATACGCCGGTGGCGATCAAAGAGATGGAACAAGCCAGATTGACCCTCAAAGCCCAGCTCGGCTCACCGGCCCATGAACACCTGTTGCCGGGTGACAAACAAGCAAACGCCCCAACCACCGAGCTCAAACTCAGTCATGAGGTGTTCGAGAAGTTGTTGGCAGAGGATTACACCTGGCTACTACACGCCGTGCGTCTGCTCGACAAAGGAGAGAGCAGCGACCTCAACCATGAGCTGACTTACAAGGTGCCCCTCGAGTTCGACAATCGCACTGTCTATCTGGATAAGAGCCCCGACCTCAGCCAACCCCAGCTGGATGCCCTCAAGGTGTGCGGTGCCCCCAGCCAGCTCAAGCTGATTTATCTGGCCGAAGGTTGGTTATAACTCCCCCGTTGACCCATGGCCGCAATCCTGCGGCCATCTTCTCCCGGCAAACTCGAGCCGCGTCACAGTTAGTGCAATCAATCACATATTCCTTTTGATGGAATGGGTAGAATGGTTCAATTTGGCACCCTACGCCCCCGTTCCAAAGCGAGTTGAAATGGACTTCACACCCGTTATTACGGTTCTGCTGGGCCAGTTCTGGTATCTGCTGCCCCTGCTGTTGATTGGCACCCTGATCAAAACGCCCAGGTTCAAGGGGATGATCGGGGAGGCATTTATCAATTTGGGCATCCGGCTTTTTCTCGACAAGCGGGAGTACCATCTGCTCAAGGATGTGACGCTGCCAACCCCGCAGGGCACCACCCAGATCGACCATGTGATCGTCTCGCGCTTCGGGCTGTTTGTGATCGAGACCAAAAATATCAAGGGGTGGATATTTGGCAATCCTGCTCACAAGAGCTGGGCCCAGCAGCTCTATCGCCGCAGGCATACCTTTCAAAATCCGCTGCGCCAGAACTATCTGCACCTGATGACGCTCAAATCCCTGCTGGGTCTTGCTGATCATCAGCTCCATTCGATCATCTACTTTATTGGCGACTGCACCTTTAAAACCCCGATGCCGGATAACGTGATGAACCGCGGGCTTATTCGCTATATCAAAGGCAAAACCACGCCGGTGTTGACCCCTGCCGAAGTTAATCGGGTGATCGACACCATCCAGCGGGGACGACTGGCCGCCAATTGGCAGACCCATAAACAGCATGTGGCGCAGTTAAAAACGCGCCACAGCGAGGTTCCCCACCCGCCTTTATCCGTAGCTGCGATGCCAGTCATACATGAGGTGGTGAAGGCCGTGCCAACCATCACCGAATCGCTCACCAAGCCAAATCCGCTATGCCCCAGATGCGGCAACCAGATGGTATTGCGTACCGCCAAACGGGGGGATAACAAAGGCAATCAGTTTTGGGGATGCAGTGGATATCCAACATGTCGGGGAATTACACCACACCAATAAACATGCCGACTTAAAGTACGACCCGAGCCATAAAATTTTCACCCATATTCACATTCACAAACCAAAACACATCTATTCAAAGGGAGTTGATTAATGAACATCAAGAAAATGTCGGTATTAGCAGCAGTGGCCAGCATCAGCATGCTAATGACATCCTGTGCATCACCACCACAACCGACATGGAAAAAAGAAGGCGTTACAGATGACGATACCCTCACTGCATTATCTCAATGCAAATATGAGATACGTCTTAACGATATTTCTGCTGAAGAAAAAAACGAAGTCATCACTGATTGCATGCAAGCTAAAGGCTTCCGTTGGAGAGTCTATTAAGCATGTCTGCGGGTTGTCATTAACAATGGCAACCCGCATGGTAAACCCAGCCCTACCTAATAGTCGCCATCTGCCGCACGCAGCGTTGTTCCCTGTCATCCACCCGCTTGGCAAACCAGGCGGTGGTGAGGTTGCGGGTGATTTTCGGGCTCTTTAGCACAATGCCGGGCAGGATGGCGCGGGGCTGCCGCTTGCCCGCTTGCTTGTCGGCCAGGGTAAAGATGCGATGGTAAAGATCGGTCTCGGCAAACTCGGCGGTATCGCCAAGTTTGAGGCTCTGGTGGATCGCCTGTTTGCTCATATTGACCCGGTTGGCGAGGGTGTAGACGGCCAGCTCAGTGTTGCCCGGCAGATCCGAGTCATAGCGGATAAGGTCTCCGTCCAGCGCCAGGGTTTTGCCACTCAAACGGCTGACGGCGGCCTGAAAGGCGGCGTTGCGGCTGGCATACCAACCGGCGTTGAAGTCGGCAAAACGATAGAGGGTATCGGGGTACTCCGCCTCATAGCCGAAGATATGCTTGGTGCCAAACCAGATGCCGCCGCGACGGGTAAAGACTTCGTGGCGAATGGAGTCCTTGATTGGATAGGGGTAGCCACGGGCGTTGGCCTCGGCAAAGGCGATACTCACCTGCATCGGACCACCAGTATGCACCGGGTTGAGGTTGCCAAACAGCGTCTTGCCCATCGGCAGCATGCTGATCATGTCTTCGAAAATTTCGCTCATCTCCCGCTCGGTACGCAACTTGTCGATCCGCTCGGCGTAGCTCTTGCCGGTGGGCGAGTTGATGGAGAGCGCAGCCCGCACCATAAATTCGGGGATCAGCAGCTTGGCCGCCCGCGAGTTGATCTCTTTCCAGGCGATCTTGCCAAGGCCCGGCACCACAGGGTCGGCCTGATAGGTCGCCTCCTGCTCAGCCACCGCCAGCACGGTACAGACGTTGTGATCATTGACCGTCACCCCCTGGGTGGTGAGCGCCGTCACCACGTCGTTGGCCCACCCCTGTTTGTCAGACACCTGACGGGGCAAGAAGCGCACGATGCGGCTCTTCATATCCGCCGGTTTGCGCGGCTGCATGGCGGGTGGTGTCGTTTTTTGGGCTGGCGTGGTGGTGCCCGTTGCGTCGCTCGGCGTAGGGGCAGAAGCAGGATCGCTGGCACAACCGGCCAGCAGCAAGGCAGAGCAGAAGGCGAGAAGACGACAGGAAGGCAAAGCGGTCATAAGCATGTCCATTTTTTGTTGGCCCTACAGGCAGCGCCGCTGGCACTGCACTGACAAGCAAAGTGGCGCCATTGTAGAGGATTGGCTGCTGCAGTTGAAACCCGCGCTCACAGCATCCCCTCCCCTTGCCTGCTTTTGCCACCCCACGCGCCATCCGCTGTCTGCAATGCAGCACTCATCACCGTCCTCAATGACTCACTCGTCCCGAACCGGGCGGTTAGCAACAGATAAAAAGAAACCCCCGCCATCGCTGGCGGGGGTTGATCGTCTGGCGAGTCGGGCTGATGCCCGATGCAAACCGTTTAGCGGTTTTTCACCTTCTGGTGCAGCTCCTGCACCGAGTTGACGTTGGCGGTGGCATCCACGCTGATGGCCATGCAGGTGGCAAACGCCTCATTCATGGTGGTGGTATACGCCACCTTGTTCTGCAAGGCGGCGCGGCGCAGCTGCTTGGAGTCCTGGATCGCTACCCGCCCTTCGGCGGTGTTGACGATGTAGGTGTACTCACCATTCTTGATGCGGTCGAGAATGTGCGGGCGCCCCTCGTGCACCTTGTTGACCAGACGCGGGTTGATGCTCGCCTCGCCCAGCGCCACTGCGGTGCCGTGAGTGGCATCCAGCTCGTAGCCCAGCTCCAGCAGCTTGGCGGCCAAGTCGACCACCTGCGCCTTGTCGCTGTGACGCACCGACAGCAGGGCGCGCCCCTCTTTCGGTACGGCGTGGTTGGCACCCAGCTGCGCCTTGGCATAGGCCTCGGCAAAGCTGCTGCCCACCCCCATCACCTCACCGGTAGAGCGCATCTCCGGCCCCAGCAGCGGGTCAACCCCAGGGAACTTGGCGAACGGCAGTACCACCTCTTTCACCGAGTAGTAGGGCGGGATGATCTCTTTGGTAAAGCCCTGTGCTTGCAGTGACTGACCGGCCATCACGCGAGCGGCAATCTTGGCCAGCGGCGCACCGGTCGCCTTGGAAACGAACGGTACGGTACGGGCGGCACGCGGGTTCACCTCGATGAGGTAGATGTCATCGCCCTTGACCGCGAACTGCACGTTCATCAGGCCGATAACGCCGAGCTCCAGCGCCAGTTTGCGCACTTGCTCGCGGATCTCGTCCTGAATTTTCCTGGACAAGGTATAGGGAGGCAGAGAGCAGCCGGAGTCACCGGAGTGGATACCGGCCTGCTCGATATGCTCCATGATGCCGCCGATGACCACATCGGTGCCGTCGCAGATGGCATCCACGTCCAGCTCGGTGGCATCGTCCAGGAAGCGGTCCAGCAGTACCGGCGATTCGTTGGAGACGCTCACCGCCTCGGCGAAGTAGCGACGCAGGTCGGTCTCGTCATAGACGATCTCCATGGCGCGGCCACCCAGCACGTAGGAAGGGCGCACTACCAGCGGGTAGGTGATCCGCTCGGCGGTCAGCACCGCCTGCTCCAGCGCGGTGACGGTGCCATTTTCCGGCTGCTTGAGGCCGAGGCGCTCAACGGCAGACTGGAAGCGCTCGCGGTCTTCGGCGCGGTCGATGGCATCCGGGCTGGTACCGATAATCGGCACGCCGTTGGCTTCCAGCGCGCGGGCCAGTTTCAGCGGGGTCTGGCCACCGTACTGGACGATGACACCCTTGGGTTTTTCGATGCGCACGATTTCCAACACATCTTCCAGGGTCACCGGCTCGAAGTAGAGGCGATCCGAGGTGTCGTAATCGGTGGAGACGGTCTCCGGGTTGCAGTTGACCATGATGGTCTCGTAACCGTCTTCGCGCAGGGCCAGCGCCGCGTGCACGCAGCAGTAGTCGAACTCGATACCCTGACCGATGCGGTTCGGGCCGCCGCCGATGATCATGATCTTGTCGCGGTTGCTCGGCGCCGCTTCGCACTCCTCGTCATAGCTGGAGTACATGTAGGCGGTGTTGGTGGCGAACTCGGCGGCGCAGGTATCGACCCGCTTGTAGACCGGGAAGATGTTGTGGCGGGCACGCAGTTTGCGCACTTCGCCTTCGGCCACGCCGAGGATCTTGGCCAGACGGGCATCGGCAAAGCCTTTGCGCTTGAGGGCGCGCAGGAAGTCGGCATCGAGACCGGCCATGCCGCGCTCTTTCACCTCTTCTTCCAGCTTCACCAGATCTTCAATTTGCACCAGGAACCAGGGGTCAATCTTGGTCAGCTTGAAGATACCGTCCATGGAGAGACCGGCGCGGAACGCATCGGCGATGTACCAGATACGGTCGCAGCCAGCGTCCTGCAGCTCGTGGCGAATGCGGGTCAGGGAGTCCGGGGCATTGAGGTCAACCATGGGGTCGAAGCCGGTTTTGCCGGTCTCGAGGCTGCGCAGCGCCTTGTGCAGGGACTCCTGGAAGTTGCGGCCGATGGCCATCACTTCACCGACCGACTTCATCTGGGTAGTCAGACGGTCGTTGGCACCGGCGAACTTTTCAAAGTTGAAGCGCGGCACCTTGGTGACTACGTAGTCGATGGCCGGCTCGAAGGAGGCCGGAGTGCGACCGCCGGTGATGTCGTTCATCAGCTCGTCGAGGGTGTAACCGATGGCGAGCTTGGCAGCGATCTTGGCGATGGGGAAACCGGTCGCCTTGGAGGCCAGCGCGGAGGAGCGCGACACCCGCGGGTTCATCTCGATGATGACCATTCGGCCATCTTTCGGGTTGATACCGAACTGGACGTTGGAGCCGCCGGTCTCGACGCCGATCTCGCGCAGCACCGCCATGGAGGCGTTGCGCATCAGCTGGTACTCCTTGTCAGTCAGCGTCTGGGCTGGCGCGACCGTGATGGAGTCACCGGTGTGGATACCCATGGGGTCGAAGTTTTCGATGGCGCAGACGATGATGCAGTTGTCGTTGCGATCCCGCACAACTTCCATCTCATACTCTTTCCAGCCGATCAGCGACTCATCGATGAGCAGCTCTTTGGTCGGCGACAGGTCCAGACCGCGCTCGCAGATCTCGACGAACTCTTCGGTGTTGTAGGCGATGCCGCCGCCCGAGCCGCCCATGGTAAAGGAGGGACGGATGATGCAGGGGAAGCCCACCATCTGCTGCACACCCCACGCCTCTTCCATGTTGTGGGCGATACCGGCGCGCGGGCACTCGAGGCCGATGCTCTTCATGGCGATGTCAAAGCGACGGCGATCTTCGGCCTTGTCGATGGCATCGGCAGTGGCGCCGATCATCTCGACACCGAACTCGGCCAGCACGCCGTGCTTCTCCAGATCCAGTGCGCAGTTGAGCGCAGTCTGGCCGCCCATGGTGGGCAGGATGGCGTCCGGGCGCTCTTTCTTGATGATCTCGCGCACCACTTCCCAGGTAATGGGCTCGATGTAAGTGGCGTCGGCCATCTCCGGGTCGGTCATGATGGTGGCCGGGTTGGAGTTGACCAGAATGACGCGGTAGCCCTCCTCACGCAGGGCTTTGCACGCCTGGGCGCCGGAGTAGTCAAATTCGCAGGCCTGGCCGATGACGATGGGGCCGGCGCCGAGGATCAGGATGCTCTGAAGGTCGTTACGTTTTGGCATGAAACTCTTTCCTCTATTCCTTAGGCGCGATACTGCTTAATCAATTCAATAAAGTGGTCAAAGAGACCGGCACAATCGTGCGGGCCCGGGCTCGCTTCGGGGTGACCCTGGAAGCTGAAGGCCGGACGGTCGGTGCGATGGATGCCCTGCAGGGAACCGTCGAACAGGGAGACGTGGGTGGCACGCAGGCAATCCGGCAGGCTGTTCTCGTCTACCGCAAAGCCGTGGTTCTGGGCAGTGATCATCACGGTGTTGTCATCGAGGCTCTTCACCGGGTGGTTGGCACCGTGGTGGCCAAACTTCATCTTGACGGTCTTGGCACCGGAGGCCAGACCCAGCAGCTGGTGGCCCAGACAGATGCCAAATACCGGCGTGTTGGTATTAAGGAAAGCCTTGATGGCCTCGATGGCGTAGTCGCAGGGCTCGGGGTCGCCGGGGCCGTTGGAGAGGAAGATGCCATCCGGGTTCATCGCCAGTACCTCGGCGGCCGGGGTCTTGGCGGGCACCACGGTCAGGCGGCAGCCACGGTCAACCAGCATCCGCAGGATGTTGCGCTTGACGCCAAAGTCATAGGCCACCACGTGGTATTTCAGCTGGTCGGCATCCGGGGTAACGTGCCCCTTGCCAAGCTGCCAGCTCCCTTCGGTCCAGTTGTACGCCTCACCAACCGTGACCTCTTTGGCCAGATCCATCCCTTTAAGACCGGGGAAGGCGCGGGCCTGCTCGAGGGCGAACGCTTCATCTATCTGCTTGCCAGCCAGAATGCAGCCAGCCTGAGCGCCTTTCTCGCGCAGGATGCGGGTCAGTTTACGGGTGTCGATGTCGGCGATGCCAACGATGTTGTGAGACTTGAGGTATTCGGAGAGGGATTGCTGATTGCGGAAATTGGAGGCAAGTATCGGAAGGTCCCGGATGATCAATCCCTGAGCGTGGATTTGACTGGACTCTTCATCTTCGCTGTTGGTGCCGGTGTTGCCTATATGGGGGTAAGTGAGGGTGACTATCTGACGGGAATAAGAGGGATCGGTGAGGATTTCCTGATAGCCCGTCATCGACGTATTGAAAACCACTTCACCAACGGAACATCCCTCGGCGCCTATCGACACGCCTTTGAACACAGTTCCATCTTCCAGCACTAGCAATGCAGTGTGATTCAAGACAACCTCCAGTTATTTAGCTTTAAATTCAGCAATTTACCTGGGTGTTGCGGGCTCGGTTCCGGTCTTGGACAGGACTCGAACCCGGCAGATTTCTGGCAAATTGGGCGCATTCTACTTAAAAAAAGTGGCATTTCAACGTCTTTTCTCAGATGAAATGCATCTAAATTCAATAAACAAGCAACATTACCCATTATCTATGCACTCTATCGCTTTGCAACCCCCTCTCGCGAAAGAAAAGGAAAAACCACTACCAAAAGACGCACCCAAACCCGTAATAACGACAAAAACAAAAAAAAACCCAATAAAAACAATTGGTTTATTTTTAAAGTAAAAATGATTGTTGATGAATTTGACTTCTTTTTGGCGACAAAGCTGAACGGGAAAAATAGAAAACGTTTTTCTGTGTTTGAATTTTTAGTCTTTTTCGTGATGTGTAAAAAAATGGCTGCGCCAGCCATAAAGATGCTCAAATCCGTTACCTGGCGATGACATTCAGAAAGGAAAAATCTGGAGGATAAATCAATAATGCGATTTATAAGGCGTTTGGATGAAAAATTGCCACAAACCATCTTTTTACACAAACTCTGAACAGCAGACAGCAAAAACCCCGGCAAGCCGGGGTTCTTCACTGGGTACCAGTCGCACAACCGTGCCGCACAGAGGCATCACTTGAGATTGAGCACGTCCTGCATGTCATAAAGACCGGCACCCTGCTGGCCAAGCCATTTGCCCGCCCGCACCGCACCGTTGGCGAAGGTCAGGCGGCTGGAGGCCTTGTGGCTGATCTCCACCCGCTCGCCGATATCGGCAAACATGACGGTGTGCTCCCCCACCAGATCGCCGGCGCGGATGGTGGCGAAGCCGATGGTGTTGCGATCCCGCTCACCAGTGATCCCCTCGCGGCCATAGACGGCGCACTCCTTGAGATCGCGACCCAGCGTTTTGGCGACCACCTCCCCCATGGAGAGCGCTGTGCCGGACGGCGCATCCACCTTGTGGCGATGATGGCCTTCGATGATCTCGATGTCGGTGTAGTCGCCCATCACCTTGGCGGCCTGCTCCAGCAGCTTGAACACCAGGTTGACCCCGACCGAGTAGTTGGAGGCGAAGACGATACCGATCTGCTTACCCGCCTCTTTCAGGGCGGCCTTGCCTGCCTCGTCAAAGCCGGTGGTACCGATCACCATCTGCTTGTGGTGGGCCTGCGCAAAGGCCAGATTGGCCAGCGTCACCTCGGGGCGGGTAAAGTCGATGATAAGATCAAACTCATCGCGCACCTTGTCGAGACTGTCGCTGATCGCCACCCCCAGATGGCCCAGCCCGTTGAGCTCACCGGCATCGAGACCGATCACCGCAGAGCCCGGCCGCTCCAGCGCTGCCCCGACCACCACGCCATCGGCATGAGTAATGGCCTCCAGCAGCACCTTGCCCATACGACCATTACAGCCCATCACGGCCACACGGATCGGATTGTCCATCTCCACCCTCTCATCTCTTTATTATGGAAAGAGACCGTTTTACCAGCCCGCGCCCGCTTTGAAAAGCTCACTCTGCGCCGCCACACCACCTCGACATATAAACGGAAATATTGGATAAATCAGAATATTTGACGGATTTATTCACACAGACAAAATCACCAAACAAAAACACCTATCCGTCTGGACGTCTATCTTGACCTTGCAGGGTTGACTCACTACTGTGGGCCCCCCAATGCGGCAGGATGCCCGCCCTGTTTTCCCCCTATCCCTATCCGATACAGGCACAAAGCAGTTCATGACAGGAGGTCATTGTTCAATTTCAGAGGAACACATGATCCAGACTCAACCCAGTGCCAGGGCCTTGCTGCCACTTCTGGTTTTTCTCGCACTCTTTATCGGTACCGGTACCTGGCTGACCCTGCAGGGGGTCGAGTTCGCCTTCTATCAGCTGCCCGCCCCCGTGGCGGCCCTGCCTGCCGTGATGCTCGCCCTGCTGCTTGGCAAAGAGGGCTTCAACAGCAATCTGGAGACCTTTTTCAAAGGGGTCGGCCACAGCAACATCATGGCGATGTGCCTTATCTATCTGCTGGCGGGGGCCTTCGCCAGCGTGGCCAAGGCCACCGGCGGGGTTGATGCCACTGTGGCGCTGGGTCTGTCGCTCATCCCCGGCTGGGCGCTGTTGCCCGGGCTGTTCCTGATCTCTGCCTTTATTGCTACCGCCATGGGCACCTCCATGGGCACCATTGGTGCCGTAGCGCCGGTGGCCCTTGGCGTGGCGCAGGCAGCCGGTATCGATCCGGTGCTGATGGCAGGCACCATTCTCTCCGGCGCCATGTTTGGCGATAACCTCTCCATCATCTCCGACACCACCATTGCGGCCACCCGCAGCCAGGGCTGCGAGATGAAGGACAAGTTCCGCGAGAACTTCAAGATTGCCGCCCCCGCCGCCATCACGGTGATCCTGCTCTATCTGACCCTGGGGTCTGTGGGTGAAGCCCCTGCCAACGACACTGCCATCGAGCTGTTCAAGGTGATGCCTTACCTGCTCATTCTGGGGCTGGCGCTCGCCGGGGTGAATGTGTTCGTGGTACTGGGGATCGGCATTCTGGCCGCCGGTGCAGTGGGCATGATCAACGGCTACGCCATCGGTCAGTTCAGCAAGGATATCTATCAGGGCTTTACCGGCATGCAGGAGATCTTCCTGCTCTCAATGCTGATCGGTGGCCTCGGCGCCCTGATGGAGCGTCAGGGGGGGCTGGCCTGGATCAGCGAGCGCATCAGCGCCCTGATTGCCCGCTTTACCCGCGAGCATAACGGTGAACAGAACGAGAAAGCGGCCGAGCTCGGCATCGCAGGGGTGGTGAGCCTCACCAACCTCTGCACCGCCAACAACACGGTGGCCATTATCGTCGCCAGCAAGGTAGCCCGCGATCTGGCCGAACACCACGGTGTCACCCCGCGCCGCGCCGCCTCCATGCTCGATATCTTCTCCTGCGTGGTACAGGGTCTGATCCCCTGGGGCGCACAGGCGCTGCTGCTGGGCTCCATCTTCGCCCTGTCGCCGCTGGCGGTGGTGAGCATGAGTTTCTACCCGATGGCGCTCGCTGTGGCGGCACTGATTGCCGTGTTCGTGAAGCATCAGATGCGCAGCAAGGCTGACAAGTAACAGACCAGACGCTGGCGTGCTGAGATGCCATCAACAGGGGCCGCACCTTAGCCCTTGTTGATTCACTATCGGATACGCCAGCATTTATCCCACCGCCCCTTGGCATCAGCCGTTCGGGGCGAGTGTTCCCCTGTCACCCCCCCTTAACGTCCAGAGTGAATGTGCTAAGGTAGAGCGCGTTCAAGCCATCGATGCGCAGCTATACCAGAGGTTCCCCATGCATGAGTCCCAACCCGAACGTCAATCCCTGCGCCAACTGGTTCGTCAACGCCGCAAAAATCTGAGTCCGGCCGAGCAGCAAGCGGCGGCCCAACAGCTGCTGGCCCAGTTCAAGCAACACCCCGAGATCCTCGCCGCCAAGCGCATTGCCCTCTATCTGGCCAATGACGGGGAGATCAATCCCCTGCCCACCATCCACTGGCTGTGGGCCCAGCACAAAGAGGTCTACCTGCCGGTGCTCCACCCCTTTACCCCGGGTCACCTGCTCTTTTTGCGCTACACCGCCACCAGCCCCATGGTGCGCAACCGCTACGGCATCGAAGAGCCGGAGCTGGATATCCTGCAGGTGGTGCCCCACAGCACCCTTGACCTGATTTGCACCCCGCTGGTTGCCTTCGATGCCCAGGGCAATCGCCTTGGCATGGGCGGCGGCTACTACGATCGCACCCTCGCCATCTGGCATGAGCACAAACTGGGCCCCAAGCCACTCGGTATTGCCCACGACTGCCAGCAGGTGGATGCGGTCCCGCAAGAGGAGTGGGATGTGCCACTGCCCCAGATCATCACCCCGAGCTACTGCTGGCGCTTTGAATAGGCTGTTTTTGGCCGGCAACCCCGGCTTTGTGCGCGCAAACGCAGAATAAACAGGCAAACGATTTACCTATCACCGCTTTTTGCCCCGGAACGTGAGCAACAAGGTCGCGACGGGGTACAGGGTTGGATATAATGCGCCCGCTTTTTTCTTAAGGAACGATCATGACTCAAGATGAAATGAAGAAGGCGGCCGGTTGGGCTGCGCTCAAGTATGTGGTTCCCGGCACCATCGTCGGGGTGGGTACCGGCTCTACCGTCAACCACTTTATCGACGCGCTGGCGACCATGAAGGACGAGATCAAGGGGGCGGTATCCAGCTCCGTGGCCTCCACCGAGCGCCTCAAGGGCTTCGGCATCACCGTGTATGATCTCAACGAGATCGACGCCCTCTCCGTCTATGTGGATGGCGCCGACGAGATCAACGGCACCCGCGACATGATCAAGGGCGGTGGCGCGGCCCTGACCCGCGAGAAAATTGTTGCCGCCGTGGCTGACAAGTTCATCTGCATCATCGACAACACCAAAACCGTCGAGGTGCTGGGCCAGTTCCCGCTGCCGGTGGAAGTGATCCCGATGGCCCGCGAATACGTGGCCCGCGAAATCCGCAAACTGGGTGGCAACCCGGTCTGGCGTGAAGGGGTGGTCACCGACAACGGCAACCACATTCTGGATGTGAAAGGCATGGCCATTACCGACGCCAAGGCGCTGGAAGTGCAGCTCAACGCCATCGTAGGCACCGTCACCAACGGCCTGTTCGCCGCCCGTGGCGCCGATGTGGTCCTGATCGGTACGCCGGATGGCGTGATTACCCAGTAATCCCGACCCCGATGGCACAGTGCAGCGGCATAGTCCCTCGTCCGCCATCGCCACTCTGCCCGTTCTGGAGCAGTAGCGGCGTTGATTGGCCCCCGGGATGGGATACTGACCCAAACATTGCACTGTGAATAAATGACGGCGCCTGATGGCGCCGTTTTTATTTATCCCTCAACAAGTTGCATACGGATGTTTACAACAATCGTTGATAACTTCAAAGAATTTGACTTTCGTCACAAATATTCCCTCTCCCAAACGTTTTTGCTACTTTACGGTTTTCTTCGCACACCAAATCTGCACTTACGTTTGCACATACAGAGGGATCGTCATGACTGCCAAGTTTTCGTTGGACAAGGATAAAATCAAGGTTCTGCTGCTGGAGGGAGTCCATCCCAACACCGTAGAGACCTTTCGTGCCGCAGGTTACACCAGTGTGGAGTATCTGAAGACCTCTCTCTCCGAAGAGGAGCTGATCGAGCAGATCCGCGACGTTCATTTCATCGGGCTGCGCTCCCGCACCCAGATCACCGAGAAGGTACTCGACGCCGCCAACAAGCTGGTCGCCATCGGCTGCTTCTGCATCGGCACCAACCAGGTCGAGCTGGAAGCGGCCCAGATCCGCGGCATTCCGGTCTTCAACGCCCCCTTCTCCAACACCCGCTCGGTCGCCGAGCTGGTACTGGGTGAGATCCTGCTGCTGCTGCGCGGCATCCCCGAGAAAAACGCCAAGTGCCATCGCGGCGTGTGGGAAAAACTGGCCAATCGCTCGGTGGAAGCGCGCGGCAAGAAGCTTGGCATCATCGGCTATGGCCACATCGGTACCCAGCTTGGCATCATCGCCGAGAGCATCGGCATGAAGGTTTATTACTACGATATCGAGAACAAGCTCTCGCTGGGTAACGCCATTCAGGTGCCGAGCATGATCGAGCTGCTCAATATGTCTGACGTCATCAGCCTGCACGTGCCGGAGACCGCCTCCACCAAGAACATGATCGGTGCCGAGCAGCTGCGGATGATGAAACCGGGCGCCATCTTCATCAACGCCGCCCGCGGTACCGTGGTGGATATCGACGCGCTGGCAGACGTCATCAAGAGCGGCCATATCGCCGGCGCCGCCATCGACGTCTTCCCGGTCGAGCCCAAGTCCAATGACGAGGAGTTCCAAAGCCCGCTGCGTGGGCTGGAGAACGTCATCCTTACCCCGCACATCGGTGGCACCACCCATGAAGCGCAGGAGAACATCGGGCTGGAAGTGGCCAACAAGCTGGTCAAATACTCCGACAACGGCTCCACCCTCTCCGCCGTCAACTTCCCGGAGGTGTCGCTGCCGGGCCACAAGGGCTCCAGCCGCCTGCTGCACATTCACCGCAACCAGCCGGGCGTGATGAACAAGATCAACCAGATCTTCGCCGAAGAGGGGATCAACATCGCCGGTCAATACCTGCAGACCAGCAGTCATATCGGTTACGTGGTGATCGACGTGGAGACCGAGCACAGCGAGAAGGCGCTCGCCAAGCTCAAGGAGATCAGCGGCACCATCCGCGCCCGCATCCTGCACTGATTAACCTGCAGAGCCACCCAGCAAAAAGCCCGTCGTGATGACGGGCTTTTTTATGATGCGATGCTCAACGCACGTCCGCGTCTTGGCGCTTTTGCCCCCTTCTCCCCTCGCGGGAGAAGGGTTGGGGATGAGGGGCAGAAGATTCAACCCTCACCCTGCCCTCTCCCGGAGAGAGGGTGCAAACGCACCCGCAAGATATGTGATCTACCACCAGCCCAACAGATTGCGGCCTACCAGCGCGCCCCAAACCAGCGCATTGAGGGCCAGCGCGATAAACACCGCAGCAGAACCGAGATCCTTGGCGCGGCCGGAGAGCTCGTGATGCTCGGAGCCAACCCTGTCAACCACGGCTTCGATGGCGGAGTTGAGGATCTCGACGATCACCACCAGCCAGCTGATGACGATAAGCAGCAGGATCTGGTTGAGAGAATCCCCCAGCCAGAAGGCCAGTGGCATCAGCAACAGGATCAGCATCAGCTCCTGCCGAAACGCCGCCTCATTAATCCAGGCTGACTTGAGCCCCTTGATGCTGTAACCGGTTGCGTTGATGATGCGGGTGACCCCGGTTGCCCCTGGCTTTGCCACGCTATCTACCTCATTTGGAATCGATTTTGGCCTCACATCCTATCAGAGCCCCCCAAGGTTTCAATCAGGGGACTTTTGCTTTATTTTATCTCTTTGCTTTTTCGCCCCTTGCGGCTGACACCACCCACTCGAGACTTGAGTTGTATGTCCATTCACACAGATGAATTGCGCACCCGTCGCCTGGAGTCACTGATCACTCCGAGCGAGCTCGCACACGCGTTTCCGATCACCGATACCATTGCCCAGAATCTGCTGGATGCCCGTCGCGAAGTGGAAGCCATTCTGGCCGGAGACGATCAGCGCCTGCTGGTCATCGTCGGCCCCTGCTCTATCCATGATCCCGCTGCTGCTCGCGAGTATGCCCTGCGTCTCAATGCCCTGCGCGAGCAGTACAAAGAGAGCCTCTGCATCGTGATGCGCACCTACTTCGAGAAGCCGCGCACCATCGTCGGCTGGAAGGGGCTGATCAACGATCCACGCCTCGATGGCAGTTTCGACGTCAACGAAGGGCTGAAACTGGCGCGCAAGCTGCTGGTCGATATCAATGAGCTCGGCATGCCTACCGCCACCGAATTCCTCGATATGGTGACCGGCCAGTATATTGCCGACCTCATCACCTGGGGCGCCATCGGCGCGCGCACCACCGAATCCCAGGTACACCGCGAGATGGCTTCGGCCCTCTCCTGCCCGGTCGGCTTCAAGAATGGCACCGACGGCAATACCCGTATCGCCATCGATGCGGTGCGCGCCGCCCGCCACAGCCACATCTTCTATTCGCCGGACAAGGACGGCAAGATGACCATCTACCGCACCGCCGGTAACCCCTTTGGTCATGTGATCCTGCGTGGTGGCCACCGACCGAACTACGACACCGCCAGTGTCGATGAAGCGTGTGAAGCGTTGGCCGATGTGGGCCTGCCGGAGCGTCTGGTGGTCGATTTCAGCCACGGCAACAGCATGAAGGATCACCGCCGTCAGCTGCTGGTGACGCAAGATATCTGCGATCAGCTGCGCCGCGGCCGCACCGGCATCGCCGGTATCATGGCCGAGAGCTTCCTGGTGGAAGGGCGTCAGGATGTGGAGAACGGCTGCGCCGCCACCTTTGGCCAGAGCATCACCGATGCCTGCCTGTCGTGGAACGACACCGAAACCCTGCTGGCCATGCTGGCAGAGGCGGCGCAGGTGCGGTTGAACAAAGCAAACCTGCGGTAACGGCTGCGTCATCACCCTTCGGCCAGAGCATCACAGATGCCTGCCTGTCAGGGAGCGACACCGAAACCCTGCTGGCCATGCTGGCAGAAGCAATGCCGGTACGTCTGAGCAAACAGGCTTGCACTGCGAAGAAAACCAAAAGGGGCCGGTATTGTTGATACCGGCCCCTTCTTCTTGCTGTCGGCCGATTACGCTTCGCTAATCGACCCTACACGCGCACTCTTTCCTATACCCCGCTTATAAACTGGGCATAAACCAGACTCGGCCAGCGGCTTCGATGCGGTCGGTGCGGATCTGGAATACCTGCGCCAGTAGCGCCTCATCCACCAGCTCGACGCCCCCTTCGCGCACCACGGCGCCCTGTTGCAGACAGAGGATGCGGTCGGCCCAGTCGATGGCCAGATTGATATCGTGGATGGCGAGCACTACCAACAAACCCTGAGCGGCGAGGGTTTTCAGCAACCGCAACAGCGCCAGCTGATGATGCAAGTCGAGCCCCGCCAGCGGCTCGTCCAGCAGCAGCACCTTGCCGGTCGGATTGAGGCTCGGCCACACCTGCAGCAGGGTGCGGGCAATCAGTACCCGCTGCTGCTCGCCTCCCGACAAGCGGCTGAAATCACGTGCCAGCAAAGCCTCCAGCTCCAGGGCCTCGCACAGCGCCCCGATCGCCTCGTTCTGTCTGGCGGGCACAACCCCTTGATCGAGCCCCAGGCTCAACACCTGAAACACCGGAATATGAAACAACTGAGGCTGGCGCTGGGGCAACATGGCACGCCGTTTGGCAAGCTCCGGCCAACTCAGGTCAGTGAGCACTTCCCCCCCCAGCAGCACGGCGCCATCGGCGGGCAAGATCCCCGCCAACGCGCCGAGCAGGGTCGACTTGCCACTGCCATTGGGGCCGAGCAGAGCCACCAGCTGGCCGCCATGCCAGCGCAGATCGAGGGGGGAGAGCCGCCCGGCAATGGCGAGTGCACGCGCCTCCAGCAACGTGTCAGCAGCAAGAGCAGCAACAGAGATGGGATCAGCAGGCGACATCGGCATCTAGCCTCAACAACGGGTAAATAAGGAGACTGCGCGCCCCGACCAAATCATGCAGATATTCATGCAGCACCATCGGCAGTTTGCCTCAATAGCAGGTAGATAAAGAGCGGCGCCCCCACCGAGGCGGTGATGACGCCGATGGGCAACTCACCGGCACTGAGTGCCGAGCGGGCTAACAGATCGGCCGCCAGCAGCAGGGCCCCGCCGCCGAGCGCCGAGGCGGGCAGCAGGAAGCGCTGATCGCTGCCGCCACAGAGCCGCAGCAGATGGGGCACCACCAGCCCGACAAAACCGATCACGCCGCACAGCGACACCGCCACACCGGTAAGCAGGCAGACCGCCAGCACCAGCCGCACCCGCATCCTGTCCACATCCATCCCCATCAGGCGGGCCTGGGTCTCCCCCAGCAGCAACTGTTGCAGCGCCTTGCCCTGCCAGCATAGCCAGCTCAGAGTGAGCGGCAGCACCAGCCACCACCAGCCGAACTGCTGGCTGCCGTAAGAGAGGCTGCCCATCATCCAGAACATGAATTCACGCAAGGAGCCGTCGTCGGCAAAGTACATCAGCCAGGTCATGGCGGCATTGGTGAGAATACCGATGGCCACGCCAAACAGCAGCAAGCGGGCATGGCCGAGACGAGCACGGCGAGCCAGCCGAATGAGCAGCATGGTGACCAGCAAGGCGCCACCAAAGGCCGCCAGCGACAGCCCCCAGCCTGGCAAATATAAGCCTAGGGATTTGGCCACCGCCATCGCCACCATAGCGGCCAGTCCTGCTCCGCTCGAAACGCCAAGAAGCCCGGGCTCCGCCACCGGATTGTGCAGCATCACCTGCAGCACGGCGCCGCCACAGGCGAGCGCTGCGCCTGCCAGCAGGGCCAGCAGGGCACGCGGCAGCCGCAGCTCCAGCAGGATGCGCTGTTCGAGATCGCCAAGGGGCTGCCAGGGCAGCAGCACAAACTCGCCCCAGATGAGGGAGAAGAGAAACAGCAACAGGGTCAACAGCGTCAGGCCACAGAGCCAGCGCCGCTGCCAGCGCTGCTGGCGGGCGATAAGGGAGAGGTACAAGGATGATCCCCGACAATAACTAGGCTTTATCCCCGGCCCTGTCGCAGAGCCGGGGGAAAGCAGGAAAAGGGCATGATAACAGCGGCTTGCCACCCAAGGTCAAGGCTGGTAACGCTTGGCCATCACGCTTATCTCGCCACTGGCCACCAGATTTTGCAGCGCCACCAACAAGGGCTGGCGCAGCGACTGGTGAGGTGAGTGCTTGCTCATCCCCAGATAGAGGGTCACCGGACTGGCGGGGCGGTAGTCCGCCTTACTCACCCGGTTGGCATTTCCCTGACTCAGGGCATAGTCCACCTGACAGTCGGTGCCAATCATCAACGGCAGGCGACCGCGCTGCACCATGCGCAGCAACTGCTCCTCGGTGGCTTGTCGAGACGACTGTCAGAGTTGAAGGGCTCAAAGTAGGCGGAGTTGAGCACATAGCCCACCTTCACCCCCTGCAAATCGTTGTATTGGTGGATCCGGGCCACATTGACTGGCTGACCATAAAACGCGGGCCAGCACTGGTAGTAGGCAGGCAGCAGATAGTCGATGAACTGCGCCCGCTCGGTGGTATAGGCGAGGCCAATCATCAGATCGACCCGACCGGTCTGCATCTGCTTGAGCGCCCGTCCCCAGGGCATCCGTTTCACCTTGAAGCGAATGCCACTGCGGCTCTCCAGCTGTTGCAGAATATCCATGTCCAGTCCGTAAAACCGGCCATCCGGTTGCAGGATACGAAACGGCGGCCACAGATCGGTGGCCACCGTCAGCGTCGGGGTCGCTCGCACCGGCATGGCAAATAACAGTAACAACGCTATCCAACTTAACTTGCCCATCCCGTCGCATACCTCGCACGGCCCGATCCTGTTGGTTAAAAATACCCTTCCGCACCACGTATGAAAACCCGTAGTTCAGGGATAAAATGCGCCGGATTTTAAAGGAGAACCCTATGAACCCGATTTTCGCCAGTATCGGCCTGCTGCTATGCAGCAACGTCTTCATGACATTCGCCTGGTACGCTCATCTCAAGAGCATGAACCACAAACCCTGGATCATTGCCGCCCTGGTGAGCTGGGGCATCGCCCTGTTCGAATACCTGTTGCAGGTGCCCGCCAACCGCATCGGCCACACGGTGATGAGCGTGGGGCAACTGAAAATCCTGCAAGAGGTGATCACCCTCACCGTATTCGTCCCCTTCTCTATCTTCTATCTCAAGGAAGATCTGAAATGGGACTACCTCTGGGCAGGGCTCTGCATTATGGGTGCGGTCTTTTTTGTCTTTCGCGAGAAACTGACCGGCGCCTGACGCTGTACACTCAATATCATCCCGCTCATGGCATCTCATTGATCGACGAGGCAAAAAAATGGAATTGCGAGACATGTTACAGATCCTGGCCAAGCAGGATGGCTCAGACCTCTATCTGTCGACCGGCGCCCCTCCCTGCGCCAAGTTCAACGGAGGCCTGCGCCCCCTGAATGAAACGCCGCTGGAGCCGGGAGAGGTGGCACGGATCGCCGCCGAGATCATGGATGGCGAGCAGAAACTGCAGTTTGACAAGGAGCTGGAGATGAACCTCGCCATCTCCCTGCCCCAGATCGGCCGCTTTCGGGTCAACATCTTCAAGCAGCGCAACGAAGTCTCTCTGGTGGCGCGCAACATCAAGACCGAGATCCCCCGCTTTGAAGACCTGAAACTTCCGCCCGTGCTGCTCGACACCATCATGGAGAAACGGGGTCTGGTACTGTTTGTCGGCGGCACTGGCTCGGGCAAATCGACTTCGCTGGCGGCCCTTATCGACCACCGCAACCGCAACAGCGGCGGCCACATCATTACCATCGAGGATCCGGTGGAGTTCGTTCATCGCCACCGCAAGAGCATCATCAACCAGCGGGAGGTTGGCGTGGATACCCGCAGCTTCCACGCCGCCCTGAAAAACACCCTGCGTCAGGCGCCGGACGTCATTCTTATCGGCGAAATTCGCGATCGCGAGACCATGGAGCATGCGCTGGCCTTCTCCGAAACCGGCCACCTTGCCATCTCCACCCTGCACGCCAACAACGCCAACCAGGCGCTGGATCGCATCATCAACTTCTTCCCCGAGGAGCGCCGCCCGCAGCTGCTCAACGATCTGGGCAACAACCTCAAGGCTTTTGTCTCCCAGCGACTGGTGAAAACCACCGATGGCGGCCGCCGGGCCGCAGTGGAGATCATGCTCGGCACCCACACCATCCGCGACATGATCAAGCGCGGCGAATTTGGCGGCCTCAAGGAGGTGATGGAGAAATCCAAGGCCCTCGGCATGGTCACCTTCGACAGCGCCCTGTTTGATCTGGTGGTGGAAGGGGTGATTGAGGAAGAAGAGGCGGTGAAAAACGCCGACTCGGCCAACAACCTGCGCCTCAAGATCAAGTTGTGGAAGGAGAAGGGGCAGATTGCCAGCAGCAGCGATGCCACCGGCTGGAGCCTCGAACCCACCAAGGACGAGAAGGGCGATTTTTTCTAACTAGCCCCTCGAGAACCCCGGGCCCGCCCGGGGGTCTCTTTATCCAGCACGGCTGACCCGACTTATCCCTCAGATCACGCAGATCACAGTCAGTCAGCACCAACGGCGAACGCGCTGGCAATAATCCACATACTCGTTGCCGAAGCGGGCGCGCAGCAGCCGCTCCTCCGGAATGATCTGGAAACGGGTCAACCAGGCCACCAGCACGATCGGCCCAACCCAGACCCAGATTCCACCGAGATAACAGCCCCAGGCGGCCAGCCAGCAGAGCAACCCCAGATACATGGGATTGCGGCTGAAGCGATAGACGCCACAGGTCACCAGACGACTGGTGTGCTGAGGCTTGGTGGGGCTGACCGTAGTCTTATGGTGACGAAACCGTTGCTGGGCGCCAAAGCCCATGATGGCGCCTACCACGATCAGCGCAGCCATCAGCACCATTGACCAGATGCCGGGCTGGCTCTCCCCTCTTAGCCACCACATGGCTCCCGCACAGAGCAGGAAGATCAGCGGTGGTGGCAAACGTAACTCAAGATTGACCATTTTCTTCCCCTGACAAGTGTCAGCCGACCCCGTGTTGCGGTAGACTCCCAACCAGTCAGCGCCTGTTTAGAGTGACAAAGATCATAATAATAACAACAAGTTGTAGTTACACCACAGCCAATGTTGACGCTCTCATCCAAACTATCCAACGCGAACAACAAAAAGGAATCACCATGCACAAGAAAACGCTATTGGCCACCCTGATCTTCGGCCTGCTCGCGGGCCAAGCCGTTGCGGCTCCCTACCTGCCCCTTGCGACGGATCATCGCAATGGTCAGGAGCAAACCGCCAGCAACGCCTGGTTGGAAGTGGATCTGGGCGCCTTCGAACACAATATCCAGACCCTCAAGGATCGCCTCGGTGACAAGGGCCCGCAGATCTGCGCCATCATGAAGGCCGACGCCTATGGTCATGGCATCGACCTGCTGGTCCCCTCCGTGGTCAAGGCCAATATCCCCTGCATCGGCATCGCCAGCAACGAAGAGGCGCGCGTTGCCCGCGAGAAGGGCTTTACCGGCCGTCTGATGCGGGTGCGTGCCGCCACACCGGCCGAAGTGGAGCAGGCGCTGCCCTACAAGATGGAAGAGCTGATCGGCAGTCTGGTGAGTGCCCAGGGGATCGCCGATATCGCCCAGCGCCACCACACCAATATTCCGGTACACATAGGTCTCAACTCTGCCGGCATGAGCCGCAACGGCATCGACCTGCGTCTGGCCGATGCCAAGCAGGATGCGCTGGCCATGCTCAAGCTCAAGGGGATCACCCCGGTCGGCATCATGACCCACTTCCCGGTGGAGGAGAAAGAGGACGTCAAGATGGGGCTGGCCCAGTTCAAACTGGACTCCCAGTGGCTGCTGGAAGCGGGCAAGCTGGATCGCAGCAAGATCACCATCCACGCCGCCAACTCCTTCGCCACCCTGGAAGTACCGGACGCCTACTTCGACATGGTGCGCCCGGGTGGCCTGCTCTACGGTGACTCCATCCCCTCCTACACCGAATACAAGCGGGTGATGGCATTCAAGACCCAGGTCGCCTCGGTCAACCACTACCCGGCCGGCAACACCGTCGGCTATGACCGCACCTTCACCCTCAAGCGTGACTCCTGGCTCGCCAACCTGCCGCTGGGCTACTCCGATGGCTACCGCCGTGCGCTCAGCAACAAGGCCTATGTGCTGATCCAGGGTCAAAAGGTGCCGGTGGTCGGCAAGACCTCCATGAACACCATCATGGTGGACGTCACTGATCTCAAAGGGGTGAAACCCGGTGATGAGGTGGTGCTGTTTGGCCGTCAGGGTGAGGCCGAAGTGAAACAGGCTGATCTGGAAGAGTACAACGGCGCCCTGTTGGCGGACATGTACACCATCTGGGGCTACACCAACCCCAAAAAGATCAAACGCTGATACGCGATATGAAAAAGGGCTCCCACTGGAGCCCTTGCTGTTATTACTTCATTGTCTGCCGCGCTCAAGCGGCTTTTTTACGGGTCACAAACAGACTCAGCCCCATGGATGCCAGCAGGATCAGCGCGACTACGCCAAGCGCAATGCCGGTCGGGATTTTGAAGATATCCAGCAGCAGCATCTTGACCCCGATAAACATCAGGATCAGCGCCAGACCGTACTTCAGCAGAGCGAAGCGATCAGCCACACCGGCCAGCAGGAAGTACATGGCACGCAGACCCATGATGGCGAAGATGTTGGAGGTCAGCACGATGAAGGGATCCGTGGTCACCGCGAAGATGGCCGGAATACTGTCCACCGCGAAGATGAGATCGCTCACCTCCACCAGCACCAAAATCAGCAGCAGCGGGGTGGCATAACGCACACCGTCACGCCAGACGAAGAACTTCTCCCCTTCCAGGGTCTCGGTCACCTTGAAGCGACGGCGCATCCAGCCCAGCAGCGGGTTGTTGGCCAAGTCCGGCTCCTTGTCAGCCGCCCACAGCATCTTGGCACCGGTCAGCAGCAAGAAGGCGCCGAACAGGTAGAGGATCGAGTGGAACTGCTCGATGAGCCAGCTGCCCGCGAACACCATACCGGCACGCATCACGATGGCACCCAGTACCCCGTAGAGCAGTACCCGACGCTGCAGCTCGGCCGGAATGGCAAAGTAGCCAAACAGCATCAGCCAGACGAAGACGTTGTCCACCGCCAGCGCTTTCTCGATGAGGTAGCCGGTGAGGAACTCCAGCCCTTTCTGGTTGGCAATTTCACGGCCTGCGCTGTGATCCAGCCAGAGCCAGATCGCGAGGTTGAAGAGCAGGGCCACACTGATCCAGATGAGGGACCAGACACCCGCCTCTTTGAGAGACACCTTGTGTGACTTGCCGCCACCGACAAAGCGTATGTCTATCCATAACAGGACCAGCACTATGCTGAAGAAACCGGTCCACATCCACCATTCACCCATTTTCACTTCTCCCCAAAAACGACAAAACCCACGACCGAGAGGCGTGGGTTTGCGTTTGGAGCAGATACACCTTGCCTCTCGGCAAGGTCTCACTTACAGCTGATTTTCATCAACTGCCCAGCTGCCGGGTGCACTGCAGGATATGGATGCACCGTAATGACGACAAACCGGCGAGAAGTTACTCCCCTTGTGCGGCGGATATTAACAGCGGAAAAAGATAACGCCAAGAGGCATCTTCATCTGTTGCCAAAATTAATCGGGGCTCCATCAAGGAGCCCCGTAAACAGGTTCAACACATCCCCATCAGAGCGGATCGACCTTGAGGCAGGAGACCGCGTGATCGAAATTCCCCTCCAACACGGGCCGGGTCTTGGCGCACTCGGGGCCAGCCACCGGGCAGCGGGTGCGGAACACGCAACCGGACGGCGGGTTCATCGGTGAGGGCAAGTCCCCCTCCAGGATCTGGATCACCTTGTTGCGCTCCAGCTCCGGGTCCGGGATCGGCACCGCTGACATCAGCGCCTTGGTGTAAGGGTGCAACGGATTGGCGAAGATCTCCTTGCGGGTCCCCAGCTCGACGGCGTTGCCCAGATACATCACCAGCACCCGATCGGAGATGTGTTTGACCACCGACAGATCGTGGGCGATGAAGATGAGCGACAGCCCCATCTCCTTTTGCAGCGACTTGAGCAAGTTGACCACCTGCGCCTGAATAGAAACATCCAGCGCCGAGACCGGCTCGTCGCAGATGATCATCTTGGGCTCGAGGATCAGCGCCCGGGCAATCCCGATCCGCTGGCACTGGCCGCCGGAGAACTCGTGGGGATAGCGGTTGACCAGGTTGGGCAGCAGCCCCACCTTGCTCATCATGGCGCGCACCTTCTCCTTCACCTCTTCCCGTGGCAGCTTGGGATAGAAGGTGATGAGCGGCTCGGCGATGATGTCACCGATAGTCATGCGCGGGTTCAGCGAGGCCAGCGGGTCCTGGAAGATCATCTGGATCTCTTTGCGCTTCTCACGCAGGGCATTCTGGTCGAGCTTGGTGAGGTCATCGCCGAGCCACACCACCTTGCCATCGGTGGCCGGTACCAGACCGATGATGGCGCGGGCAAAGGTCGACTTGCCGCAGCCGGACTCGCCTACGACCCCCAGGGTCTCCCCTTCGTAGAGACGCATGGTCACGCCATCGACTGCTTTCAGATCAGACGGTTTGGCCCAGGGCCACGCCTTGCCACTCTTGATACTGAAGTGGACCTTGAGGTCAGACACTTCCAACAGCAATTTTTTGTCGGCACCCATTTAGTTGGCCCCCTTGTTGATGGCATCCGAAACCCAGTGGCAAGCACGTTCCCGACCGTCGTTGAACGGGGTCAGGATCGGTGACTGCTGGCCGCAAATCTCGCTGACCCGGTGGCAACGCTCCTGGAAGGGGCAGCCGGTCGGCAGACGCAGCAGGTTGGGCGGATTGCCCGGGATGGTGGGCAGCACTTCCCCTTCGGTATCGAGACGGGGAATGGCGCGCAGCAAGCCTTCGGTGTAGGGGTGGCTCGGGCGATAGAAGATATCGTCTACCTTGCCGTACTCCATGGTACGACCGGCATACATCACCAGCACCTTGTTGCAGATACCGGCAACCACGCCAAGGTCGTGGGTGATCATGATGATGGCGGTGTTGAACTCGCGCTTGAGCTCGTTCATCAGGGTCATGATCTGGGCCTGTACAGTCACGTCGAGCGCTGTGGTCGGCTCATCGGCGATCAGCAATTGCGGCCGGCAGAGCAGCGCCATGGCGATCATCACCCGCTGACGCATGCCGCCGGAGAACTCGTGGGGATACATCCCCATCCGCTTGCGCGCTTCGGGAATTTTCACCGCATCGAGCATCCGCACCGACTCTTCGAACGCTTCCGCCTTGCTTACCCCTTTGTGCAGCATCAGCACTTCCATCAGCTGATCCTTCACCTTCATGTAGGGGTTCAGCGAGGTCATGGGGTCCTGAAAGATCATGGCGATCTTCTCGGAGCGGATCTTGTTGAGCTTGGACTCCGGCAGGTTGAGGATCTCCTCCCCCTGAAACTTGGCGGAACCGGTAATAATGCCGTTTTTGGCCAGCAGGCCCATGATGGCAAAGGCAGTCTGGGACTTGCCAGAGCCTGACTCACCCACGATCCCCAGGGTCTCGCCCGCGGCGAGGGAGAAGTTGAGGTCGTTGACCGCCACCACATTGCCGTCCGGGGTCTTGAACTCGACCCGCAGATCTTTCACATCCAGTAACTTCATATAAAAACTCCTTATCGATCTTTCATGATGCTTTCCTGTCGATCCGATGCTCGATTAACGATCTTTCGGATCGAGGGCGTCACGCAGACCATCCCCGAGGAAGTTGAAGCAAAACAGGGTCACCACCATAAAGCAGGCGGGGAACAGCAGTTGCCAGATGGCCACTTCCATCGACTTGGAGCCTTCATCCAGCAGGGCACCCCAGCTGGTCATCGGTTCCTGAACACCAAGGCCCAGGAAACTCAGGAAGGATTCAAACATGATCATGCCCGGCACCAGCAAGGTGGCGTAAACGGCCACGATACCGAGTACGTTCGGTACGATGTGACGGGTGATGATCTTCCACTTGGAGACGCCACAGACGTGGGCCGCCTCGATAAACTCCTTGCTCTTGAGACTCAGGGTCTGGCCGCGCACGATCCGCGCCATGTCGAGCCAGCTCACCGCCCCGATGGCGATAAAGATGAGCGCCAGATTGCGACCAAAGAAGGTGACCAGCATGATGACGAAGAACATGAAGGGGAAGGCGTTGAGGATCTCCAGTACCCGCATCATCAGGCTGTCGACCCGACCACCGATAAAGCCGGAGGCCGCGCCATACAGGGTGCCGATGATGACCGCCACCATGGCGCCCATGATGCCGACCATCAGGGAGATACGGCCGCCCAAGAGGGTACGCACAAACAGATCGCGCCCCAGACTGTCGGTGCCGAAGTAGTGACCCGCTTCCATATCCGGCGGCGACTGCATCGCACCCCAGTCCGGATCGTCAAAGGTGTATTGGGACAGATGGGGGCCAAAGATGACCGCCAGACCGATGATGGTCAGAATGATCAGGCTGGTCAGTGCCGCCTTGTTGCGCAGGAAACGGCGACGGGCATCCTTCCACAGGGAGCGCCCCTCCACCACTTCTACTTTTTGCGCGAACGCCTCGACGGCATCGCGTTTTTCAGTTGAAACAACCATGATGAACTCCCGAATTAGTAACGGATCTTGGGATCGATAAAGGCGTAGAGAATATCGACCACAGCGTTAAAGGTGATGGTGAGGGCGCCGACCAGAATGGTCAGGCCGAGCACCATGGAGTAATCACGGTTAAGGGCACCGTTGACAAACAGCTGACCGATCCCCGGCAGGCCGAAGATGGTCTCGATCACCACAGACCCCGTGATGATGCCGACAAAGGCCGGGCCCAGATAGGAGACCACCGGCAACATGGCCGGACGCAGCGCGTGTTTCAGGATGATGTGGCGCAGCGGCAAGCCCTTGGCACGGGCGGTACGGATGAAGTTGGAGTTCATGGTCTCGATCATGCTGCCCCGCATGATCCGCGAAATGGCGGAGATGTAGTACATCATCATGCCGAACACCGGCAGCACCATAAACTGCACACCACCACCCTGCCAGCCACCGGCAGGGAACCAGCCCAGATGAATACTGAAAAACAGCACCAGCAAGGGCGCCAGCACAAAGCCCGGTATCACCACCCCGGCCATGGCCGACGACATCAGCAGATAGTCGATGATGGTGTTCTGTTTCAGGGCCGCTATGGTGCCGAAGGTGACCCCCAGCAGCACGGCGAAGAAGAAGGCCGCGGTCCCGATCTTGGCAGACACAGGCAGCGCCTGACTCACCAGATCATTGACGGTGAAATCCTTGTATTTGAAAGATGGCCCCAAATCACCCTGCACCAGATTGCCCAGGTAGGTGAGATATTGCATGCCAATGGGTTTGTCGAGCCCGTATTTGGCCTCGATGTTGGCGATGACTTCGGGGGGCAGTGAGCGCTCGCTGGTAAAGGGGTTACCCGGGGCGAAACGCATCATGAAGAAAGAGACGGTGATCAAGACCAGCAGAGTCGGGATCGCTTCCAATAGCCGTTTAAAAATGAATTTCAACATAGACATTACCTGTCCTGAACTGCTTCCAAATGGTCGCGGTTGTAATAAAGGCCCGCCGTCTGGCGGGCCCTGCTTGTTATGCGACTTGTTGCTTTAAATCAGTGAGCAATGATGTACATATCTTTGCTGTAGAGGTTATCCAGCGGGTTGGCCGGGTAGCCGCCTACATAGGGTTTGACCATACGGGCAGTCACGTACTGGTAGATGGGCGCAATCGGCATGTCCTTGGCCAGGATCTCTTCAGCCTGAACGTAGAGCTTGTTGCGGGCCGCCACATCGACCTGATCACGGGACGAATCCATCAGCTTGTCGAACTCCGGATTGGAGTACTTGCCGTCGTTGTTGCCGTGGGTGGTCTGCATCAGATCCAGCATGGACGAGGCTTCGTTGTAGTCGGCGATCCAGCCGGCACGACCCACGTCAAACTGGCCCTGTTTCTTGGTTTCCAGGTAAGTTTTCCACTCCTGGTTGACCAGGCTCACCTGCACGCCCAGCTTCTTCCACATGGAGGCAACGGCCACAGCCACTTTCTTGTGGTTGTCGTCGGTGTTGTAGAGCAGCTCGAACTTCAGCGGCTTGCTGGCATCGAAACCGGCCTCTTCCAGCAGCGCCTTGGCCTTGGCATCACGCTCGGCCTGGGTCATCTTCGACCACTCGGGGGCGACCGGCTTGAAGCCATCGACGAAGTCCGGCACCAGGGTGTAACCCGGCGTCTGACCCTGACCCATCACCTTGTCGGCGATCACGTTACGATCGATGGCATAGGAGAGCGCGGTACGGACACGCACATCATCAAACGGCTTCTTCTTGACGTTGTACTGGTAGTAGTAAGTGCCGACATAGCCAGTCACTTTCAGCTCGTCCGGCTTCTCTTTCTTCATCTGCTTGAAGCGCTCGATGGGCATCTGATAGGTAATGTCCACTTCGCCCGCCAGATAGCGGCTCAGATCGGCGTTGGTAGACTGGATCGGCAGATAGACCACCTTGTTGATAACAGTCTTGCCATCGTTCCAGTAGTGCTTGTTGCGTTCCACTTCGACGCGCTCGTTCACCACCCAGCTCTTCAGGGCATAGGCACCGTTGGATACCATATTTTCCGGCTGGGTCCACTTGTCACCGAACTTCTCGATCACCTTCTTCGGCACCGGATAGGTGGTGGTGTGGGAGAGCATGCTGACGAAGTAAGGGATCGCTTTCTCAAGCTGCACTTCGAAGGTGTAGTCGTCGGTCGCCTTCACGCCCAGAGTATCCGCAGGCTTCTTGCCGGCGATGATCTCGGATGCGTTGGCAATGGTCGGGATCTCCAGATACCAGGAGTAAGGAGAGGCGGTTTTCGGATCAACGGCGCGTTTGAAGGCAAATTCGAAGTCGTGCGCGGTGACCGGGTCGCCGTTGGACCACTTGGCATCTTTACGCAGGTGGAAGACGTAGTGCTTGTTATCCTTGGTTTCCCAGGATTCGGCCACCGCCGGGAGAATTTCCCCTTTCGGGCCGGAAGCAACGAGCCCCTCGAACAGGTCGCGCAGGATATTGGATTCGACCGTTCCTTCGGTCTTGTGCGGGTCAAGGGTCGCAGGCTCCGAGCCGTTGCCTTTTACCAGTTGCTGGATTTCAGCCAGCTTGGTTCCCGCCGGGACATCGGCAGCCTGAGCCACATTGACGCCACCAAACAGTGCAGCCATCAGCAGTGTGTTAATCATTGTTTTTTTATGAGTCATTTCCCTACTCCAACAAGAACATTCCATGCGTTTTTTAAAGTGACGGGGTTAAAACCCGCTCCCAGCATAATTCCCTGCCAATTCCGATAATGCAACAGATATTGTCAGGGTAATCGGCATTTTCTGGTCAAAAAACCAGCAACGGCGCGCTTTCTCAGTATTAAAACACCAGCGCCACGCTCATTTTTTACACAAACGACCGATTCTAGAAAAGTGCGGGCAAAAAGCAACCAATAAAAAGCCGGTCACGAGGACCGGCTTTCATAAAACAGACCTGGCTCACATCAGGCTGGGGAAGACACCCTTGATACCCGCCACCATGATCTCGATACCGAGCGACATCATGATAAGACCCATAATACGGGTCACCACGTTGATGCCGGTGTTACCCATGATCTTGAACAGCAGCGGCGCGGCACGGAAGATGAGCCAGGAGCAGAAGGAGAAAACAACGACAACGACTGACATGCCGAGCAGTTGCTGCCAGTGACTCTGGCTGGCATAGACGATGACCGAGGAGATGGCACCGGGGCCAGCCATCAGCGGCAGCGCCAGCGGCACCACGGCGATAGACTCGCGCACCGCCAGTTCACCCTTCTCCTGCTTGTTGTGCTTCACTTCACCGAGCTTGCCTTGCAGCATCGACCAGGCGATCAGGGTAATCAGCGACCCCCCGGCAATGCGGAACGACGCCAGCGAGATGCCAAACCCATCGAGGATCAGCTGCCCCATATACATGGAGACCAGCAGGATCACCATCACCGCGATATTGGCGGTGGTATTGGTTTTCATCCGCTCGGCCTGGGTATGGTGGCTGGTCAGGCTGACAAACACCGGCAACAGACCCAGCGGGTTGATAATTGCGAACAAACCGACAAAAAACTTCAGATACAGCGAGACGTCAATTGCTGCCATAGGCGCCTTCCAATAGAGTTTCGGGCCCAGCGGGCCAGTCCATTAATTTCGTGCGTAAATTTACATCATAGCCAGAGCGGGCACCAATCAAATAATCTCACCATTTTTGGGGGTTTTTAGTTAGTTCATCTAATGCATCCGCGCTAACTGGCATAAACAAATGCCAAAAGCCCCTGCCACCGCCCGACCCGCGTCACAAGCGTGAACGCAAGTCTGTTTAATCAGGCCCGGCAGCGCTGACGATGACTAACCGAATGGAAAAGCGACCCGAGAGACTCCACCTGCGACGCTCCCCATCTTTCAGGCCCGGCACCACTGACATGACTCGGCCGGAGAGCCGCAATGCCAAAACGGGTAAAGCGGACAGAAATGGCCCCCTCGGGCAATAAAGCAGATTAGTCATGGATTAAAACAACAATCATTTTCGCAACAAATGCGGAAATAAAGCGCGTTTGTCGGTGGTTTTGAAACCGATTCACTCATATCTGCTAACCAATACCGCCAAAACAGCTCTGAACCCCACTCTCGAAGTGCAATTAACCATTTGATAAATGTGGTTTATTACCATGTATTAACAAGTCTCTCGCCTTCCCCTTGCCAGCACACTCCTGTAACATCAGTCAAACAAGGATTGTGAAATAAAATTTCTTTTGTTCTTTTGTTACACATGATCCAGATCAAGTTTTTCTGAGTCAGCCCCGCTCTATAATCGACTCAGAAAGCGATTTAGTAAGGCATGTGAAAACGCTGTTGCAACGATACCGCCTTGACAGGGCGACTATAATTGCCGGGCATTGCCAACGTCTTACTAAACAGTTTTCAAATAATCAGGAGATAAACATGGCAGTAACCAATATGGCTGAACTGGATGCACTGGTCGCCCGCGTTAAGGAAGCCCAGCGTGAATTCGCCAGCTTCTCACAAGAGCAGGTAGACAAGATCTTCCGTGCCGCCGCCCTGGCCGCCAGCAATGCCCGTATCCCCCTGGCCCAAATGGCCGTGGAAGAGTCCGGTATGGGTATCATCGAAGACAAGGTTATCAAGAACCACTTCGCCTCCGAATACATCTACAACAAGTACAAAGAAGAGAAGACCTGCGGCATCCTCAGTGAAGATGACGAGATGGGTACCATCACCATCGCCGAGCCGGTAGGTATCATCTGCGGTATCGTACCGACCACCAACCCGACTTCCACTGCGATCTTCAAATCCCTGATCTCCCTGAAGACCCGCAACGCCATCATCTTCTCCCCGCACCCCCGTGCCAAGAACTCCACCAATACCGCTGCCAAGCTGGTACTGGATGCAGCCATTGCCGCCGGTGCACCGAAAGACATCATCGGCTGGATCGATCAACCGACCGTTGAACTGTCCAACGCCCTGATGAAGCACAACGACATCAACCTGATCCTGGCCACCGGTGGCCCGGGCATGGTGAAAGCTGCTTACTCCTCCGGTAAGCCGGCTATCGGTGTGGGTGCCGGTAACGTACCTGTTGTTATCGACGAAACTGCCGATGTGAAGCGTGCTGTCGCCTCCATCCTGATGTCCAAAACCTTCGACAACGGCGTAGTCTGTGCCTCCGAGCAAGCCGTTATTGTGGTTGACTCCATCTATGACCAGGTGAAAGAGCGTTTCGCGACTCACAACGGTTATGTGCTGACCAAAGAAGAAGCTGACAAGGTCCGTAAGGTCATCCTGATCAACGGTGCCATGAACGCCAACATCGTGGGCCAGCCTGCTACCAAGATCGCCGAAATGTCTGGCGTGACCGTACCTGCTACCACCAAGATCCTCATCGGTGAAGGTCTGGAAGTGTGTGAAGAGGAAGAGTTCGCTCACGAGAAGCTCTCCCCGACTCTGGGTATGTTCCGTGCCAAGAACTTCGAAGAAGCCGTCGAAATGGCCTGCAAAATGGTCAACCTGGGTGGTATCGGCCACACCTCCGGTCTGTACACCGACCAGGATCGCAACGCCGACCGCATCAAGTACTTCGGCGACAAGATGAAAACCGCCCGTATCCTGATCAACACCCCGACCACTCAGGGTGGTATCGGTGACCTGTACAACTTTGCCATTGCTCCGTCCTTGACGCTGGGTTGCGGTTCTTGGGGTGGTAACTCCATCTCCGAAAACGTGGGTCCCAAGCACCTGATCAACAAGAAGACAGTCGCAAAACGGGCAGAAAATATGCTGTGGCACAAACTTCCGAAATCCATCTACTTCCGTCGTGGTTCCCTGCCGATCGCTCTGGGCGACCTGGAAGGTAAAAAGCGCGCACTGGTCGTGACCGACCGCTTCCTGTTCAACAACGGTTACGCCGACGAAGTGGTTCGTCTGCTCAAGGGCCTGAAGATGGAAGTGGAAGTGTTCTACGAAGTAGAAGCTGACCCGACTCTGTCTGTGGTACGCAAAGGTGCCGAGATGGCGAACTCCTTCAAGCCTGACGTTATCGTTGCGCTGGGTGGTGGTTCACCGATGGATGCGGCCAAGATCATGTGGGTCATGTACGAGCACCCGGAAACTGCGTTCGAAGATCTGGCCATGCGCTTCATGGACATCCGCAAGCGTATCTACAAGTTCCCGAAAATGGGCGTGAAGGCCGAACTGGTCTGTATCACCACCACTTCCGGTACCGGTTCTGAAGTGACTCCGTTTGCGGTCGTAACCGACGACGCCACTGGCATGAAGTACCCGCTGGCTGACTACGAGCTGACCCCGAACATGGCCATCGTTGATGCCAACCTGGTTATGGGCATGCCGAAATCCCTGTGTGCCTTCGGTGGTATCGATGCCGTGACTCACGCCATGGAAGCCTACGTCTCCGTACTGGCTAACGAGTACTCTGATGGTCAGGCGCTGCAAGCTCTGAAACTGCTGAAAGAGTACCTGCCGTCCAGCTACCTGAACGGTGCCAACGACCCGGTTGCTCGCGAGAAAGTACACAACGCCGCTACCATCGCCGGTATCGCGTTCGCCAACGCCTTCCTGGGTGTGTGCCACTCCATGGCTCACAAACTGGGTGCTGAATTCCACATTCCGCACGGTCTGGCCAACGCCCTGCTGATCAGCAACGTGATCCGCTACAACGCCAACGACAACCCGACCAAGCAGACTGCGTTCTCCCAGTACGACCGTCCGCAAGCTCGCCGTCGTTACGCCGAAGTGGCTGACCATCTGGGTCTGAGCGCTGCCGGTGACCGCACCGCTGCCAAGATCGAGAAGCTGCTGGTATGGCTGGACGACCTGAAAGCCACTCTGGGCATCCCGGCCTCCATCCGTGAAGCTGGCGTGTCTGAAGCTGACTTCCTGGCCAAGGTTGACCAGCTGGCCATCGAAGCCTTCGATGACCAGTGCACCGGCGCCAACCCACGCTACCCGCTGATCAGCGAGCTGAAAGCCATCCTGATGGACACCTACTACGGCCGTCCGTTCACCGAAGGCGTTGCTGCTCCTGCTGCTGCACCGGTTGAAGCCAAGGTTGAAGGCAAGAAAAAATCCAAGGCCTGATAACCAGCCCTGAGATTACAAGCCCGCGCATTGCGCGGGCTTTTTTTATCTGCCACTTATCACCACCCTCCTCTCCCTGCCGATTGCGGTACTCTCCCCATCAACCAACCAACCTGCAAACCCGGCCCTGGCTAATCCGTTATCAGCATCCCAACCGGTAACTCAGCATTGCTGGCCACCCTGTGATAACAAGGGTGCGCCCCCATCACCTCGTCTCCCTTACCCGCAACGCAATTGCCCTGACGGGCAGATGTGAGCAGTCAACGCCATCTAAAGAGCTGAGCGCGTGATAAACAGGATAAGCGGAGCCGCGCCATCACCACGCAACGCAACGCAGCAGAACGATGATCAGCGTATGTTCGGGGCGAACCAACCCACAGGAAGCCTGGAATGACCATCAACAGAGAAAACGGAATAGGAATAAGTGGAGAGCGCTGTTGCAGCGGCGGATCACCTGACTCGTCAGCAGTTGCCCCGATGCAAAGATAAAAAAATGGCAGCCATCTGGCTGCCATCGGGAGAGCACGATTCAGCGATCAGAGGGTCGCAGCAACTTCATCGGAGATGGAGCCGTTGTGATACACCTCTTGCACGTCGTCCAGATCTTCCAGCATGTCGATCAGACGCATCAGCTTGGGCGCAGTTTCAGCATCCAGCTCGGCTTCGGTGGAAGGGATCATAGTCACTTCGGCGCTCTCGGCCTTGAAGCCAGCAGCTTCCAGACCATCCAACACGGTGCCGAAGTCGTTCGGGGTGGTGTACACCTCGATGGAGCCATCCTCTTCGGTGACCACGTCATCGGCACCCGCTTCCAGTGCGGCGTCCATCAGGGCATCTTCGTCAACGCCCACGAAGGTCAGCAGACCTTTCTTGCTGAACAGATAGGCGACAGAGCCGTCGGTGCCCAGGTTGCCACCGCACTTGCTGAAGGCGTGACGCACTTCGGCAACGGTACGGTTGCGGTTGTCGGTCAGGCACTCCACCATCACGGCAGAGCCAGCCGGGCCGTAGCCTTCGTACACGATGGTCTCGAGCTGCTCGCCATCGCCACCACCGGCGCCACGCTGGATGGCACGGTTGATGGTGTCGCGGGTCATGTTGTTGGTCAGGGCGGCAGTCACCGCGGCACGCAGGCGCGGGTTGTTGGCCGGATCCGGGTCACCAAGACGCGCGGAAGTGGTGATTTCGCGGATCAGTTTGGTGAAGATCTTGCCACGCTTGGCGTCCTGAGCGGCCTTGCGGTGTTTGATGTTGGCCCATTTACTGTGACCTGCCATAGAGACTCTCCGTTATTTTTTAAATGTCAGTAACACTGGTCATGACTAACCCAAGGGAAACACGGAGGCCGCACGGCGGCGGCCTCCGGTGCCGGTATCGGCTTACTCGTCGCCCTTGACGGTGGTTGCAATCGCCAGCTCACCCAGTTGGGCGGCGTTGGCAAGGCTGGGGGCGTCTGTCATCAGACAGGCAGCCGCGGTCGTTTTCGGGAAGGCAATCACGTCCCGAATGTTTTCGGTGCCGGTCAGCAGCATGCTGAGACGATCCAGACCGAAGGCCAGACCGGCGTGCGGCGGGGTACCGTACTTCAGGGCATCCAGCAGGAAGCCAAACTTCAGGCGCTGCTCGGCCGGAGTGATACCCAGAATGTCGAACACGGTGGACTGCATTTCGCTGTTGTGGATACGGACAGAACCGCCACCCACTTCGTAACCGTTGATCACCATGTCGTAGGCGTTGGCGTAAGCCGCCACCGGGTTGGCTTTCAGCTCGGCGGGGCCCATGTTGCTCGGTGCGGTAAACGGGTGGTGCATGGCAGCCAGACCGCCTTCGCCATCTTCCTCGAACATCGGGAAGTCGATGACCCACAGCGGCTTCCAGCTGTTCTCCAGCAGACCCAGATCGCGGCCCACTTTCAGGCGCAGAGCGCCCATGGCATCGCAGACCACTTTCTTGCTGTCAGCGCCGAAGAAGATGATGTCGCCGTCAGCTGCACCGGTACGGGCCAGGATCTCGCGCACGATCTCGTCGGAGAGGAACTTGGCAACCGGAGACTGCACGCCTTCGAGGCCGTTGGCGGCTTCGTTGACCTTCATCCAGGCCAGGCCCTTGGCACCGTAGATGCCGACAAACTTGGTGTACTCGTCGATCTGCTTGCGGGAGAGCTCGGCGCCGCCCGGGACTTTCAGGGCTGCTACGCGGCCTTTCGGATCGTTGGCAGGACCGGCGAACACGGCGAACTCGACGGCGGTCAGCAGATCTGCCACATCGACCAGCTCCATCGGCAGACGCAGGTCCGGCTTGTCGGAGCCGAAGCGACGCATGGCTTCGTCGAAGGTCATGATCGGGAAGTCGCCCAGATCCACGTTCAGGATGTGCAGCCACAGTTTGCGGATCATCTCTTCCATGATTTCACGCACTTGCGGCGCGGTCATGAAGGAGGTCTCCACGTCGATCTGGGTGAATTCCGGCTGGCGGTCGGCACGCAGGTCTTCGTCACGGAAGCACTTGACGATCTGGTAGTAGCGGTCGAAGCCGGACATCATCAGCAACTGCTTGAACAGCTGCGGAGATTGCGGCAGCGCGTAGAACTTGCCCTTGTGCACGCGGCTCGGCACCAGATAGTCACGGGCACCTTCCGGGGTGGCCTTGGTCAGCATCGGGGTCTCGATATCGAGGAAGCCGTGCTCGTCCATGAAGCGGCGTACGAAGGCGCTGGCCTTGGCACGGGTCTTCAGGTACTTGGCCATCTCGGGGCGACGCAGATCCAGGTAGCGATACTTGAGGCTGATCTCTTCGCTGTTGACCTGATTGAAGTCAAGGGGCAGCGGCTCGGCACGGTTGATGATGTTGAGTTCGTGGGCGAACACTTCGATGGCGCCAGTGGCCATGTCGCTGTTGCGCTGGGAGTCCGGACGGGTACGCACCACACCGGTCACCTGGATGCAGAACTCGCCGCGCAGCTCGGAGGCCAGCGCGAACGCGTCCGGCTTGTCCGGATCGAAGAACACCTGAACGATCCCTTCCCGGTCGCGCATATCGATAAAGATCAGACCGCCGAGATCACGACGACGATGAACCCAACCGCACAATGTAATGGTCTGCCCTGCATGGGCCTCATTGACCTGTCCGCAATAGATAGAGCGCATGGACTTCTTCCTTCGAAATTGTAGAGAGACGGTTAACCTTGGGCCGCCGGGCACGACTGGCAAGCACCGTCTGTCTCACAGCTGGCCAGATTCTTTTTCTTACCCGGTTTGAAATCAGTCTCGTACCATCCGGTTCCCTTGAGCCGGAAGCCTGCCGCCGATATCAGCTTGACCAGATTCGGCTTGCTACAGGCCGGACAGTCGGTCAGAGGGGCATCGGAAAGCTTTTGCAGTTTTGCCAATTCATGGCCACAGACGTCGCAACGATATTCGTAGATAGGCATGGGTCACAAGAAATTGAAAAACAAAAGGGCTGGCATTATAGAGGAAAACCCCCTTTTGGGTAAAATGGCCAGCAGCCTCCTTTCGCCAGTTTTTTGCACTCGATGGCAAAAAGCGGGCAAAAAATCGGCACGAATGCACCAAGAGCGAAGAGAATAGCCACCATGAGCCTCTATTTGGGCCTGCCGCAGTGGTCCCACCCCAGCTGGCCCGGTCAGTTGCTGGGCCTTGGCGCCAAGCCTGCCGAACACCTCGCCCACTACGCCACCGTGTTCAATTCGGTGGAGGGCAACACCACTTTCTACGCCCTGCCGACCCCCGATACGGTGCAGCGCTGGGCCGATGCGGTGCCCGATTACTTTCGCTTCAACTTCAAGTTTCCGCAAACCATCAGCCACCAGAGCGATCTGGTGAGCGCAGACAAACAGGTAGCCGACTTTATCCGGCTGCTTGCCCCATTGCATGACAAGCTGGGACTGCTCACCCTGCAGTTGCCAGCCCGTTTCGGCCCGGAGGGGATGGCCAGACTGTCGGCCTTTCTCGAGCGGCTGCCGCAGGCGTTTCGCTACGCCCTCGAGGTGCGTCACCCCGACTTCTTCGCCAAGGGAGAGGCCGAGCGGGCATTGAACCGGCTGCTGATGGAACAAGGGGTCAACCGGGTGATGCTCGATAGCCGCCCGCTCTTCTCGGTGCCAGCAACCACGGCGGCCCTTGTCGATGCCCAGGGCAAGAAGCCGCGCCTGCCGGTGCATCTGCTGGCCACCGCCAGTGCCCCCATGGTGCGCTTTATCGGCCTGCCGGATCCGGCGGCGAACCACCCCTTCCTGCCAAGCTGGCTCCCCCACTGGCGTCAGTGGCTCGCGGAAGGGAAAGATCTCTACCTCTATATACATACTGCCGACAACGCCCAGGCACCGGAATTGGCCCGCCAGATCACCCGCTTGCTGGAGCAGGAGATGGCCCCCTGGCCGGGGGAAAACGATCGCGCACGTCAGGGAGTGCTGCGCTTTTAGCCAACCCATTCTGCGGCCATCGTTTCGCTGCAAAAAAAGCGCTTTTTTGTGGCGAGGCAAGCCCTGGCGTCAAGACAAACGGCCATCAATCCTCTACACTACCGCCCCAAGTAAGGGTCCGGAACATGGCCCGTACGAACAGGACAGGTCCAAAGGATTTCATGACCAGCCACCCCGTTCGTAAACAGATGATTGACCTACTCTTATGGGTGTCATCCAACGACTCAATTGAACAATACAGCCGGGTGATGTCCCGACTGTCAGGTTGCGCCAGCATGCAGACCAAAGACCAAATTTTTGCCGCCCCGATCGCCCGATTGGGCGACTTCTGTTTTGACGAACAGGTCGTCGACGTATTTCCCGATATGATCCAGCGCTCGGTGCCGGGTTACAGCAACATCATCTCCGCCATCGGCATGATGGCCGCCCGCTACGCTCAGCCCGAGAGCCGACTCTATGATCTGGGCTGTTCACTGGGCGCCGCCACTCAGGCGATGCGTCGCCATATCAGCCAGCCCGGGTGCCGCATCACCGCGGTGGATCTCTCCCACCCGATGATCGAGCGTGCCCGCGCCCACCTCTCCGGTTTCAAATCCGAGGTGCCGGTGGAGCTGGTGGAAGCAGATATCTGCGACATCGAGATTGAGAACGCCTCTGTGGTGGTGCTCAACTTCACCCTGCAATTTGTCGAGCCAGAGAAACGGGCTGCCCTGATCCAGCGCATTCACCATGGTCTGCGCCCGGGCGGGATCCTGATCCTGAGCGAGAAGTTCCGCTTCGAAGATGAGCCGGTCAACGAGCTGCTTATCGAGCTGCACCTGGATTTCAAGCGGGCCAATGGCTACAGCGAGCTGGAGATCAGCCAGAAACGCACCGCCCTTGAGAACGTGATGCGCACCGACAGCCTGGAGACCCACCGTGCCCGCCTGCGGGATGCCGGTTTCACCCATCAGGATCTCTGGTTCCAGTGCTTCAACTTCGGCTCCATGATTGCCATCAAATCCAGCGACGCCCAGCCATGATCGACTTTGCCAATTTCTATCAACTGATTGCCAAAAACCGGCTGAGCCACTGGCTGCATACCCTGCCCGCCCAGCTGCATGCCTGGCAACATGACAACCAGCATGGCGATCTGCCGCGCTGGAATCGTGCCCTCAACAAGCTGCCGGTGGTATCCCCCGGCAACATCGAGCTGAAAAGCCGGGTCGAGATAGGCTCGGCCGAGAGCCTTGGCGAAGGGGAGCGAAAGAAGGTCGAGAGCCTGCTGCGCCACTTTATGCCATGGCGCAAAGGTCCGTTCACCGTGCACGGCATCCACATAGATACCGAGTGGCGCTCTGACTGGAAGTGGGATCGGGTGTTGCCCCATATCAGCCCGCTCGAGGGACGCTACGTGCTGGATGTAGGCTGTGGCAGCGGCTACCACCTCTGGCGCATGGTGGGTGAAGGGGCCAAGCTGGCAGTCGGCATCGACCCGAGCCCACTGTTCCTCTGCCAGTTCGAGGCTATTCGTCACTTCGCGGGCAATGATCAACGCGCCCACCTGTTGCCGCTCGGTATTCAGGAGTTGCCGGAGCTACGCGCCTTTGACACCGTCTTCTCCATGGGGGTGCTCTATCACCGCAAATCCCCCATCGAGCACATCGAACAGCTGCGCAATCAATTGAAAGACGATGGCGAGCTGGTGCTGGAGACCCTGGTGATCGATGGTGGCGTCAACGATGTGCTGGTGCCGACCGACCGATACGGCAAGATGCGCAACGTCTGGTTTATTCCCTCCAGTGCCGCCCTCAAGCTGTGGGTCGAGCGCTGCGGCTTCACCGACGTGCGGATAGTAGACGAGAATATGACCAGCACCGACGAACAGCGTCGTACCGACTGGATGATTAATGAATCCCTGAGTGACTATCTGGATCCAGACAATCCGGCACTCACGGTAGAAGGACACCCGGCGCCGAAACGTGCCGTACTGATTGCCCGCAAGGCCAAAGACTAGCCGGTGGCGCTTGTGGAAGTTACACTGACCCCATTCCAGGAAGCACAGTTAAATGAATGACATGAAAAGCAAATTAAAAGGAATGACCCTGCTCTCCCTGCTTAGTCTCGGCGGGTGTGTCAATATGGAAAAAGCGCCTCAGGTTCCAGCTCTGACGCTGGCCGAGCTTCGTAGCGAGCTGAGCCAGAGCGAGCAGCGCCTGCAAACATCCATGGAACAGCAACAGAAGCAGTATGTGCAGCAACAGCACCTGCTGGTTCAGCTCAACACAGATGTCACCAATATGAAAGAGTCCGTCAAGCAAGTAGACCACAAGCTCGCCACCCTCCCGTCCGAGCCGCCCAAGCCGATGGCCATCCCCACCGAGAAGTGCCCGGCCCCCAATCAGGGTCACACCATCGATGGCAAGCTGATGGTCGGTGAAGCAGAGTGGATCTGGGTTGATGCCGCCAACGACGCCTTCCAGGCACGGGTCGATACCGGTGCGACCACCTCCTCCATCAGTGCGCAGGAGATCACCATTTTCGAGCGCAACGGCAAAAACTGGGTGCGCTTCTTCCTGAGCCATCAGGATGTGGACGACAAGATCCAGATCGAAGCGCCGCTGGTACGTCACGTGCGGGTGCGTCAGGCCTCTGCCGACGATCTTGACCGCCGTCCGGTGGTGCGTCTGGCCGTGCGCATTGGCGACATGACCGAGAAAGCCGAATTTACCCTGAAAGACCGTAGCGACATGACCTTCCCTGTGCTGCTGGGTCGCGAATTTTTGAAAGACATCGCCGTGGTTGATGTGGCCCGCGAATATATCCAACCCAAACCCAAGCTCAAGGATGTGAAATAATCCATGGTTTCCCGTAAGCCGTTCTATTTGCTGGTAGCCCTGCTGTACATTGTCGGCCTGGGGATGACGATCTATCACCATATCGCGTTGGATGTGCCGCTGACGCCCGGTGAAAAGCGCCAGATCTGGTCCATCGAAGCCAAGCTGGAGTTCGAGGCGACCGGTGATCCGGTGATCGCCTCCCTGGCCATTCCGGGCACCCAGCCCGGTTTCACCCTGATGAACGAGAACGCCGCCAGCCCCGGCTACGGTCTCTCCTTTGTCGAGAAAGATGGCGATGCCCGCGCCGAGTGGTCCATCCGCACCGCCTCTGGCCGTCAGGAGCTCTACTACCGCGTCGACATGATGGCGGATGCCCATGCCAAACCGGCGGCCAATCCGCAGCCGCCCGCCATCGAGAAGCAGATCGAGAGTGAGCCTTATGCCACCGCGATGAAGCAGATCCTCGAGCGGGCGCAGGAGCGCTCTGCCGATGGCTACACCCTGACTCGCGAGATCATCAAGGAGATCGAGAAGCAGGAGCAGAACGCCGAGCTGCTGAAAAAGCACAAGAGCCGCGCCAACCTGATCGCCGAGCTGCTCAACAATGCTGACGTGCCGACCCGCGTGGTACATGCCCTGAATCTGGAAGATGGCCGCCGTCGTCAGGAGCTGGTGGATTACCTGCAGGTGTTCAACAGCCCGACCGACTACAAGCTGTTCAACCCGCAAACCGGTGAGCAGGGCCGTCCGGCCAACCTGCTGCTGTGGGAATACAACTCCGGCGCCCTGCTGGACGTGACCGGTGGTCATAACTCCCGAGTCAGCTTCTCGATGATCGAGCAGGAGCAGCCAGTCAGCGTGGCGCTGGCGCAGAAGTTCGAGAAATCAGAGATGATGAACTTCTCCATCCACAGCCTGCCGCTGGAAGAGCAGACCCTGTTCAAGGGCTTGCTGCTGATCCCGATCGGCGTGCTGATGGTGGTGTTCCTGCGGGTGCTGGTGGGGATCAAGACCTCCGGTACCTTCATGCCGGTGCTGATCGCGGTCGCCTTTATCCAGACCTCGCTGGTCACCGGTCTGATCGGCTTCCTGCTGATCGTCGGTACCGGTCTTGTTATCCGTTCCTATCTGTCGCGGCTTAACCTGCTGCTGGTCGCCCGAATATCGGCCATCATCATCATGGTTATCTCGATGATCGGTATCTTCTCCGCGTTCGCCTTCAAGCTGGGGCTGACCGACGGGATGAAGATCACCTTCTTCCCGATGATCATCCTCTCCTGGACCATCGAACGGATGTCCATCCTGTGGGAAGAAGAGGGCCCGAAAGAGGTGTTCCGCCAGGGTGGTGGCTCTCTGCTGGTTGCCGTCATCGCCTATCTGGCCATGGATAACGAGCTGATCCGTCACCTCACCTTCAACTTCCTCGGCCTGCAGCTGGTGCTGATGGCGACCGTACTGTTGATGGGTAACTACACCGGCTACAAGCTGAGCGAACTGAAGCGCTTCAAGCCGCTGGTGGACGAGATGAAATCTGGCGTCACCCCGGGTAAGGACAAGTAACCGATGTGGTTCTGGGAAAAATACACCACCCCGTGGAGCCTGTCCCAATCAGGCATCCTCGGCATGAACAAGCGCAACCACTCCTACATCAGCCGCTACAATCCGCGCAGCCTCTACCCGCTGGTGGATGACAAGCTGCAGACCAAGCGGATTGCGCTGGATGCAGGGGTCACCGTGCCGGAGCTTATCGGCACCATCCGTGCCCAGCACGATGTGGGTCGCATCACCGAGCTGGTCAAAGATTGGCCGGGCTTCTGCATCAAGCCGGCCCGTGGCTCGGGCGGCAAGGGGATCCTGGTGATCCTGCGTCAGGAAAATGGCCTCTTCTACAAGCCCAATGGCAGCGCCTCTACCGGTCAGGATCTGGAGCGCCATGTCTCCAACATTCTGGCGGGGCTCTATTCGCTGGGCGGCAAGCCAGACGTGGCGCTGGTCGAAGGCCTCATCAACTTTGATGATGTGTTCGACGGTTACTCCTTCGAAGGGGTACCCGATGCCCGGGTCATCATCTTCAAGGGGTTCCCGGTGATGGCGATGATGCGCCTCTCCACCGCCGCCTCGGACGGCAAGGCGAACCTGCACCAGGGCGCCGTGGGGGTGGGTCTGTGCCTGCGTACCGGTCGTGCCCTGCGGGCGGTGCAGTTTGGCAATCCGCTGCGTCACCACCCGGATACCGGCCTCGATCTCTATGAGCTCAAGGTGCCCCACTGGGATACCCTGCTCACCCTGGCTGCCTCCTGCTACGAGATGTCGGGTCTGGGCTATATCGGAACAGACATGGTGCTGGACAAGTTCCGCGGCCCCATGCTGCTGGAGCTCAACGCCCGCCCGGGTCTGGCCATTCAAATCGCCAACGGTCGCGGCCTGGTGCCCAATCTCAAGACCATCGAGAAGCTGGGCCAGGTGAAGATGAACGTGGAGCAGCGGGTCAATTTCGCCAAGGATCACTTCGGGATCTTTGAGGAGTAACGCCTCTGCTTGTGAACTGAGCGCGCCTATGGCGCGCTTTTTTTTTATGGCTCATGTTTGTCTGTCGGCCCATCCCGTTCCCAACCATAGGGTCAGCATCTCATCCCGAAACGGCGAGTGCGCCAGCGAACAGCAGCTTGGAATAGCGTGGAGCGAAGGAGCGAAGGAGCGAAGGAGCGAAGGAGCGAAGGAGCGAAGGAGCGAAGGAGCGAAGGAGCCAGAAGAGTGTGACCGCTATGTCAGGGGATAGGTAAATCGCGGGTATAAAAAAACCGGCGCCAAGGCGCCGGTTCTTCACGCAGAGTGCGACCCGATTACAGGGAGTCAGCATTCTCGGACAGGTACTTGGCAACGCCATCCGGAGAGGCTTGCATACCTTTTTTGCCTTTTTCCCACTGAGCCGGGCACACTTCGCCGTGCTCTTCGTGGAATTGCAGGGCATCGACCATGCGCAGCATCTCATCGATGTTGCGGCCCAGCGGCAGATCGTTGACAACCTGATGACGAACGACACCGTTCTTGTCGATCAGGAAGGAGCCACGGAACGCCACACCAGCTTCCGGATGTTCAACGTCATAGGCTTTGCAGATTTCGTGTTTCACGTCGGCGATCAGCGGGTACTTGACCTGACCGATACCGCCATCTTCCACTTTGGTATTGCGCCATGCGTTGTGGGAGAACTGGGAATCGATGGAAACACCGATCACTTCCACGCCACGCTTCTGGAACTCTTCATAACGGTGATCGAAGGCAATCAGCTCGGACGGGCAGACGAAGGTGAAATCGAGCGGATAGAAGAAGACAACGGCAGCTTTGCCTTTGATGTGGGATGACAGGTTGAATGAATCAACGATCTCGCCATTACCCAGAACAGCAGCGGCGGTAAAATCGGGTGCGGGACGGCCTACCAATACCATATTCAATTCCTCTTTATGTGAAGTGAACAATCCGGTGAGGATTGGGCTACCTAGAGCCAAGTCCATCTAATTCAAGCGACAAACTATAGACCCGGTGGTAGATTAGTTAAATCAAATTAAATAGATAGCATTAATCGGGTTTTTCTATGCAACGTTGGCCCAGCCTCAAACAGCTGCAATATCTGGTCGCTCTCGATGAGCACAAAAACTTCAACCGCGCCGCCAAGGCCTGTCATGTCAGCCAGTCGACCCTGAGTACCGGGATCCAGACGCTGGAGGACATGATGAACCTGCAACTGGTGGAGCGGGACCACAAGAGCTTCATTATGACCCCGGTCGGCATGGAAATCGTCGAGCGCGCTCGCAATTTGCTCTCCGATGCGCGGGATCTGATGGAGCTCGGGCAACATCAGGGTGGCGTGATGCAGGGGACTGTGCGTCTGGGCTGCATTCCCACCATCGCCCCCTTCCTGCTCAGCAAGCTGCTCAAAGAGTGCAGCAAAACCTATCCTGACCTCGAATTGTTGCTGCGTGAAGACACTACCAGCAATCTGCTCAAGCAGCTGGAACAGGGTCAGCTCGATCTGCTGATCCTCGCCCTGCCCATCGAGATCGGTGGATTTCACTGCAAGACGGTCGGTCAGGATCCGTTCCATATGGTGATGCCCGCCAGCATGGCAGCCGGTCTGCATACCCCGTTCGACTACAAGGAGCTGCCCAACCAGAGCATCTTCCTGCTGGAGCGGGAGCACTGCCTCACCGAACACGCAGTGAGCGCCTGCCGCCTGCGGGACAAGAGCAAGATCAACCCGTTCGCCGCCACCAGCCTGCACACCCTGGTACAGATGGTGGAAGCGGGTCTCGGGACCACCTTCCTGCCGCAGATGGCCATCGATGCCGGCATTCTCGCCAACTCCGATCTGGTGGCCATCCCGCTGCCGGGAGAGACCCCCTATCGCGAGATAGGGCTGGTCTGGCGCCCCAGTACCACCCGGGTGCAGACCTTCTACAAGCTGGCCGAGCTGCTGACCCCGCTGGTCAGCCACTGCGAGTGACAGCAAACGCCAGCCCCCGGGCTGGCGTTTTTCAATCCCCCACCACATTTTTCCCTCCAGAGACTAGGTATGAAGCCAGATCCCTGTTTATGATGGAAAAGTTGTCGCGCCAGCGCCTGTAGCCAAAACGCTGTGGCAGAAACTGGCGCGCGATGAATGTCTCGTTTGGTAGATCCGTCCGTGGAGAGAGCCCCGATGTATCGCACGCTGCTGCTATCCCTGCTGACTCTGTTGCTGGCCGCCTGCTCCAGCACGCCGGAGCCGCCTCCGGCCCTCCGGCAGAGCAGTGCCTTTGATGGCTTCTACCAGCAGTGGCGAGGTGTCCCTTACCGGATGGGTGGCGCCAGCCGCGCCGGGCTCGACTGCTCCGCTTTTACCCAGCTCGCCTACAGTCAGGTGCTGGGCTTCAACCTGCCAAGAACCACCGAATCCCAGGCCAGCATTGGCAAACCGGTGGATCGCTACCGGCTGCAACACGGGGATCTGGTCTTCTTCAAGACCGGCTGGCAGCAGTACCATGTGGGGGTCTACACCGGTGCCGGCGAGTTTATTCACGCCTCCACCAGCAAGGGAGTGATCCGCTCGCGCCTCGACAACGTCTACTGGAACAGCCGCTACTGGCAGGCACGTCGGGTGACCCAGTAACGGCTCATACCCCTGCTCGTGGCACAAGTTGCGCGCCGACACCCTCCGTCAATCCCTGTCGTTATATCGAGGCACTCAGCCCACGCTTATAACTCAATTGGCCCCAAAGCCTGCATATCACACCATTTTGTGATAAGGTGGTGGCCAATTTTTAACACTTTCGCTGATTTCTCATACGCTCTCTGTCCTGATTGACAACAAGCGAGGCGATAACAAGCAGCGCGCGGCGAAGGTGGAGTGTGGTGCAACACTGCCGGACAGGTGGCCCACAGCAGCAGTATCAAGGGTTAAATAGATAAGGAGATCTGCAATGAAACAGTATCAAAGCTGGCTGGGGCAATACCTGATGAGTCGCCGTGACGGTGACCACGCCATGGCATGCGAGATGGCGAGTTCCATCTGCGAGTTCTGGCAGCAACAGGGTGATGAAAACGAACTGGACAAGTGGCAGCAGATTTACCAGAACCATCTGGAAAAGACCACCTGATCCCAACCGTTGCCTTGCTGCCAGCCTTCCGGTGTTGGCAGCAAGGCAACTCGCAACCAACCACCATCAGCCAACCTCTCTCCCCCAATATTCCCGCCATGTTAAACCGCGCTTTACCGTCTTCATTTTGCGCTTGCGCACCGGCCTCTGTTCATTCCATCTCGGCAGCCATCCCCTGTGCCCAGTCGATAAAGGCCTGGATCTTGGGGCACTCGCGGTTGGGCAGGGTCGCCATGTAATAACGCTGCTCGCACTTGACCTCCAGCCCGGCAAAAGGGGCCACCAGCTCGTTGCGCGCCAGCCGCTTGCTCACCAGATTCTTGCGCCCCATGGCGATACCTGCGTGATTCATGGCGGCGATAATGGCGAGATCCGAGCGATCAAAGCCCATGCTCAGCTGACATGCCTCGAGGCTAACCCCCGTCTGGCGAGCCCAGCAGCTCCACTCGTCGGTGTCCGAGTCAAATCCCCATGCCTGCCGATCATGGAGCAGACGACACAGGGACAAGTTGGCGGGATTGCCGACAAGCCCGTGCTGCTCGGCATATTCCGGGCTGCAAACCGGCAGCATGAACTCATCCATCAGCGGGTGGATGGCGAGCCGATCCGGGCTCTTCTCATCGAAATAGAGGGTCAAATCGATGCCATAACCGTGCAGGTTGATGTTCTCGTTGCCGGTGATGATATTGAGCTCGATCTGCGGGTAGAGACGAGAGAAATCCGCCAGCCTGGGCACCAGCCAGCACTGGGCGATGGAGGGGCGCGAATAGATGGTCAGGGTGCCGGAGAGCTCCTGATTCTTGATCTCCAGGATCTCCTGATTGATGAACTCCAGCGAGGATTTGAGCGCCCAGAAGACTCGCTGCCCCTCCGCCGTCAGTACCACCTTGCGGTGGAAACGCTCAAAAAGCTTAAAACCCAGCTCCTCTTCCAGCGCGCTGATCCGGTGGCTCACGGCACTGGGGCTCAGCGACAGTTCATCGGCCGCCATGGCAAACGATCCGTAGCGGGCGGCCGCCTCGAAGGTATGCAACTTGGCCAGCTGGTAGCCACTCAGCAGCTTATTGCGCGATATGTAATTATCCCCGTTATACATTCATCCCCCTCTTCGCAATGGCCGCCGATGATACACCCAAGGACCCGCCTTCAGGGTGATCTGAGAAGAACCAAAAAATGTAGTTTCGAGAAAATGTGATGAATGTGGCGAATTAGCATCATCTCAATTCACCCAAGAGCCGAATTTCATCATTTGTCAGCGACCCGCCATTTTCATTCAATAGCGCATAAACAATCACACACAACAGATGTCGAGGCGCAGTATGAGTTCAGAATTGTGGGTCATCGCAACATTGCTAAGCAGCATCATTCTTATCGTGGTTACCATAGTGAAGGGCAAGGTACACCCTTTCCTCGCCCTGCTGCTGGCAAGCTTCTATGTCGGCACCATGATGGGGATGAACCCTCTCAAGATGGTCAGCGCCATGGAAGAGGGCATTGGTGGCACCCTGGGCTTTCTCGCCGCCGTCATCGGCCTTGGCACCATACTCGGCAAAATGATGGAAGTATCTGGCGCGGCGGAGCGCATCGGTCTCGCCCTGCAGCAATGCCGCTGGCTCTCGCCCCAGGTCATCATGGTGCTGGTCGGTCTGGTGTGCGGCATCACCCTGTTCGTCGAAGTGGGGGTAGTGCTGCTCATTCCGCTCGCCTTCTCCATCGCCCGCAAGACCAGAACCTCGCTGCTGACCCTGGCCATTCCGCTCTGCACCGCCCTGATGGCCGTGCACTGCATCGTGCCGCCTCACCCTGCCGCCCTCTATGTCACCAATCAGCTGGGTGCCGATATCGGTTCCGTCATCGTCTATGGTCTGGCGGTGGGACTGTTTGCCTCTCTGGTGGGCGGCCCGCTGTTCCTGAAGCTGCTGGGTAAACGGGTGCCATTCAAGGAAGTGCCCGCAGCCTTTGCCGACATCAAGGCGCGCGATGAGGCAACTCTCCCGACCTTAAGCGCCTCACTCTTTACCGTGCTGCTGCCCATCCTGCTGATGCTGGCCAAGACGGTGGCCGAGCTCAACATGGATCACGCAAGCCACCTCTATGTTGTGCTGGAGTTTATCGGCAACCCCATCACCGCCATGTTTATCGCCGCCTTCACCGCCTACTACGTGCTGGGGATCCGCCAGCAGATGAAGATGGAAGGACTGCTCAACAAGACCGAGGAGTGCTTCTCCTCCATCGCCAACATTCTGCTGATCATCGGCGCGGGGGGCGCCTTCAACGGGGTACTCAAGGCAAGCGGGCTGGGCGACTCTCTGGCCACCATCCTCTCCCAGCTGGACATGCACCCCATACTGCTGGCCTGGCTGGTGGCCATCGTGCTGCACGCCGCCGTGGGCTCCGCCACCGTGGCCATGATGGGCGCCACCGCTATCGTCTCCCCCATCATGGTGCACTACCCGAACATCAGCCCGGAGATCATGACCCTGGCCATCGGCTCAGGCGCCATCGGCTGCACCATGGTGACCGACTCCCTGTTCTGGCTGGTCAAACAGTATTGCGGTGCCACCCTGAACGAAACGCTCAAGTACTACACCACCGCCACCTTTGTTGCCTCCCTGATGGCACTGGCCGGTACTTTCCTGCTCTCCTATATCGTGTAACAAGACCGAGAACCCTATGAAAAATATCGACGTACAACAGCTCACCAACCAATTCCCGCTGGTACAATCCCTGATCTCGCTCGAGCAGGTCAGCTGGTTCAACCTCAACGCCACCACCCTGGCAGTCGGTCTGCCCTATGTCGGGCTCGATAGCCGCAATGTGGCGGATGCCTCAGCCCGCCTGGCCCGCTTTGCCCCCTACATGTGCGAAGCCTTCCCGGAGACCCGCGCCAGCAACGGCATTCTGGAGTCAGAGATCGCCGCCATTCCGGCGATGCAACGCACCCTCAATGAACGCTACGGGGTCGAAGTGACCGGTAAGTTGCTGCTGAAAAAAGACAGCCACCTGCCCATCTCCGGCTCCATCAAAGCGCGCGGCGGTATCTACGAGGTACTGACTCACGCCGAACAACTGGCGATCAAGGCCGGTCTGCTCTGCGAAGAGGATGACTACCGCAAGCTGTTCAGCGACGAGTTTCGCCAGTTCTTCAGCCAGTACAGCATTGCGGTGGGCTCCACCGGCAACCTCGGCATGTCCATCGGCATCATGAGCGCCAAGCTCGGCTTTACCGTCACCGTCCACATGTCTGCCGATGCGCGGGAGTGGAAGAAACGCAAGCTGCGCGAGCATGGTGTCATCGTGGTCGAATATGCCGAGGATTACGGGGTGGCGGTGGAACAGGGGCGCAAAGAGGCCGAACGCGACCCCAACTGTTTCTTTATCGATGACGAGAACTCCCGCACCCTGTTCCTCGGCTATTCGGTCGCGGGCGAGCGGGTGAAAAAGCAGTTCGACCAGATGGGCATCAAGGTGGATGCCGAGCACCCGCTGTTCGTCTATCTGCCCTGCGGTGTCGGCGGCGGCCCCGGCGGGGTGGCATTTGGTCTCAAGCTCGCGTTCGGGGATAACGTTCACTGCTTCTTCGCAGAACCCACCCACTCCCCCTGTATGTTGCTGGGGGTCTACACCGGATTGCACGATGCCATCGCGGTGCAGGATCTGGGCATCGACAACCTCACCGCCGCCGATGGTCTGGCGGTAGGTCGCGCCTCCGGTTTCGTCGGTCGCGCCATGGAGCGGCTGCTCGATGGCTTCTACACCCTGAGCGATCAGGAGATGTATGACCTACTGGGGCTGCTGGCGCGCGATGAGCAGATCAAACTCGAACCGTCCGCCCTGGCGGGTATGGCAGGCCCGTGGCGCGTGGCGGCCAACCCGGAGTGGCAGGCGGCGCGTGGTTTCGATGCGACCACCATGGCACAGGCCACCCATCTGGTATGGGCCACCGGTGGTGGCATGGTGCCCGCCGAGGAGATGGCAAAGTACCTGGCCAGCGCCAAGATCTAGGCTGTTTCGCCACATTTATCTGCAAACAAACCCGCCATCACGGCGGGTTTTCTGTTTTGGGAACAAGGGGATGGGGCCGATCCATTGCAATCCGTGGCGACAATTTCCCCAAGTTGCTCAGTTTGTGCTAAAATGGCGCTCGTTTTTTGACATCTCGCGTCACGTTCGCAGCCAGATTGCCCATCGGGCACTCTGCCAGGGTCGTGACTCTGCACCATCATGTCTGGTGATGTCACCCCTCATGGCGAGCCATCCGGTTCCCATCAGAGAGGACACCATCAAGGGCACATGAGATAAGGAGATCGGGTAATGAAACAATATCAAAGCTGGCTGGGAGATTATCTGATGAGTCGCCGTGACGGAGATCACGCGATGGCCTCGGAGCTCGCCAACACCATCTGCGCCTTTTGGAAGGCACAGGGAGACGACGCAGAAACCAGCAAATGGCAGCAGCGCTATCAGCAACACGTAGAGCAGGCGCAATAAGTCCCTTCGCTCTTCACCGATAAAAAAACCGGCGCTCATGGCGCCGGTTTTGCGTTTCTGACCATCAACCGATCATTACATCTGGTCGATCATGTCCTGAGCAAACTGGGAGCAGGAGCGCAGGGTGGCACCTTCCATCAGACGCTCGAAGTCATAGGTGACGGTCTTGTTGGCGATGGCTGCTTCCATCCCCTTGATAATGAGATCGGCCGCTTCGACCCAGCCCATGTGGCGCAGCATCATCTCGGCAGAGAGGATCAGGGAGCCCGGGTTGACCTTGTCCTGACCGGCATATTTCGGTGCAGTACCGTGGGTAGCTTCGAACAGGGCCACACCGTCACCGATGTTGGCACCCGGCGCGATGCCGATGCCTCCCACCTGAGCGGCCAGCGCGTCGGAGATGTAGTCGCCATTGAGGTTCATACAGGCGATGACGTCATACTCGGCCGGACGCAGCAGGATCTGCTGCAGGAAGGCGTCGGCGATGACATCCTTGACCACGATAGTCTTGCCGGTTTTCGGGTTCTTGAAGGAGCACCAGGGGCCGCCGTCAATCAGCTGGGCACCGTACTCGCTTTGGGCCAGAGCATAACCCCAATCCTTGAAGGCACCTTCGGTGAACTTCATGATGTTGCCCTTGTGCACCAGGGTCACGGAGTCGCGATCGTTGTCGATGGCATACTCGATGGCGGCACGCACCAGACGCTCGGTACCGGCCTTGGACATCGGCTTGATGCCGATACCGCAGGACTCGGGGAAGCGAATCTTCTTCACGCCCATCTCGTTTTGCAGGAAGGCGATCACCTTGTTCGCTTCGGCGCTGTCGGCCTTCCACTCGATACCGGCGTAGATGTCTTCGGCGTTCTCGCGGAAGATCACCATGTCAGTCAGATCCGGACGCTTGACCGGGCTCGGGGTCCCTTCGTAGTAACGAACCGGGCGCAGGCAGATGTAGAGATCCAGCTCCTGACGCAGGGCCACGTTGAGGGAGCGAATACCGCCACCGACCGGCGTGGTCAGCGGGCCCTTGATGGCCACGCAATATTCACGAATGAAATCCAGGGTTTCGGCCGGCAGCCAGGCACCTTCGCCATAGATATGAGTCGATTTCTCGCCGGTATAGATCTCCATCCAGGCGATCTTGCGCTCGCCCTTGTAGGCTTTCTCGACCGCAGCATTCACCACATTCAACATGGCCGGGGTTACATCAACACCGATGCCATCCCCTTCGATAAACGGAATGATCGGATGGTTGGGAACCTGCAGCTTGCCGTTGGCATCGACTGTGATTTTCTGACCCTGGGTCGGGATTACTACTTTGCTTTCCATCGGCATCTCCTAACTTCCGTTTGTTATCAACTTGTTTGTTGCGCGCGGCCATCTTAGCCCATTCATTTTCATAATAAAACGACAAGAAAGCATGTCAGACCAAAGAGGTAGCCACCCGCCAGTGCGCCGTCACCATACCTCCCCGACCCCGCCCCGCTATCCCTCCAGCTCGCTGGCCGCCGCCTGTGGCTGACTCAGGGAGCGGTACTGGGAAGGGGTCAGGCCGGTCTTCTGTTTGAACACCCGGCAGAAGTAGTTCACGTCGGTAAACCCGCAGCGATTGGCGACCTCTTCGAGGCGGAAGCGATACTTCTTGAGCATGAACTTGGCCCGTTCCAACCGTACCCAGCTGATGTAGTCCGCCAGCCGCATGTGCCCCTGCTGGCGGAACAAACGGGAGAGGTGACTGGGGGAGAGATTGAAGCGGGCGGCGATGCATTCGCGACTGATGGGGCGGTGAAAGTTTTCCTGAATGTAGATGCAGATGCCGTGAAAGAGATCGGAGCCGCGAGGACGACCGCTCTCCGACTCCACCAGCAACTGCCGTGAGTAACTGAGCAGCGCTTGCAGCAGGTGATTGTCCATCGGCGCCCTTATCGGCTCCTGCGCCAGGGTATTAAGAGAAAGCAGGATATGATCGAGCGCCCGTCCGGCACCGGCCTGAATACTGTGCTTCTGCACATCGAAGAAGCCGGTGTCCCCCTTGTGCTTGCTCACCAGACTAAAGCCTATCTGACGTTTGCCGAACAACAGGCTGAGCACGGAGCAGTCGTTGTCCCAATCCGGCTTGTTCCAGCCGTTGGGGGGAATGTACATCGCCTCCCGCTGACCCATCTGGACCGACTGCACATCCCCTTCCGGGGACCAGATCTGGTTGAGATAGTGGCCGCTGAAGACCAGCTCGAGACGCGGGAAGTTGACCTGATAACTGAAGCAGGGTGGTACCCCTTTGTCAGAGGCAAACAACACCTTCTCAAAGCCTTCCCCCTCACTTAGAAAGCCATCCAACAGCTGGGTAAAGATGATACTCATGAATGATCCTGATCAAGATGCAGAGAGCAACCGATTGCGGTGCGCTGCCCCTGCCATGCTATAGTCCGCGCCAGACTGAAATTCCCAAAAAATCGTTCTGATACAAGGAGCCATCCATGAGCTACCCGCCGTTTTTTCTAATGTGCAACCCGATCCAGGATTATGTCTGGGGCAGTCGTGACTCCCTGACCACGCTGTTTGGCATCAAAAATCCCGAAGGCAAACCACAAGCTGAACTGTGGATGGGCGCTCACCCCAATGGCTGCTCCGAAGTGACGCTGGCGGGCGAGAGCGTGAAGCTTTCCAGCCTGATTGAAGCCAACCCCGTCGCCATGCTGGGCGAAGCCACCCAGGCGCGCTTCGGCTCACTCCCCTTCCTGTTCAAGGTGCTCTGCGCCGAGCAAGCGCTCTCCATTCAGGTACACCCGAGCAAGGCACAGGCAGAGGCCGGTTTTGCCAGAGAAGAGGCCGCAGGCATCGATATCAAGGCGAGCAACCGCAACTACAAGGATCCGAACCACAAGCCGGAGCTGGTCTTTGCCCTCACCCGCTATCAGGCGATGAACGGCTTTCGCGCCATCCCGGCCATCCTGGCCCTGTTCGCTCACATGGCGCTGCCCGCGCTGGCCGACCTGACCGCGGCGCTGCGTCAGTCACAAAATGAAGCGGGCCTGCAGCACTTCTTCCACCAACTGCTGATCCTCAGCGGTGAGCGCAAGGACGAGGCGCTGGCTGGCCTGCTGACCTATGCCGCCGCCCATCAGGATGAAGAGACCTTCGCCACCATCAGCAATCTGGCCAACCAGTACCCGGGGGATGTGGGACTCTTCTCACCGCTGCTGCTCAACGTGGTGACGCTTGAGCCGGGTCAGGCGATGTTCCTCGATGCCCAGACCCCCCACGCCTACATTCACGGCACTGGCCTCGAGATCATGGCCAACTCCGACAACGTGCTGCGTGCCGGTCTGACCCCCAAATACATGGATGTGCCGGAGCTGCTGGCCTGCACCCGCTGCGTCGCCAAACCGGACGACCAGATCCTGCTCAGCCCCCGCATGGAAGGCACAGTACAGCACTTCGACGTACCGGTACCGGACTTCACCTTCAGCGTGTATGGCGCAGGGGAACATGCCCTCACCACCGGCAATGCCGAGATCCTGTTCGCCATCGATGGGCCCATCACCCTGATTGGCCAGGATGGCGAGCGTCTGACACTGACCATCGGGCAATCTGCTTTTGTGCCCGCCAGCACCGGCGATTATCGCGTGACGGCTGAAGGGCGTTTTGCCCGCGCCAGCAACCGCTGATCCTGCTGAGCCATCGGCTCACTACCGTCTGTTCAAAGGGCCCTTCAGGGCCCTTTTTTCCAGCTCATCTGACCACGTGGGGGTGGGTGCGACTCACAAAATCGGTCATTTAACCCAATGCCGAAGAATAACACGTTGACTTATAATGATTAATATCATTTAGCCTCCGTGGTCACGCCACCCTGCGGTTATGCGAGCCAGCTCACACCCTTCCCTACACGTCATAAAAATCCAGTTAATGCCATTTTTTTCCTCTGTCCCCGGATATTAATCAAAGAAATAATAGAAACCGTTAATTTACAGGCAACAGGAAAAACATTTAAGAGCATTTATATATTCCAGATGTAACACAGCTCAGCCACTTATTTCATAAATGTAAGGGGCGATTTTTAAATCAGGCTATGGCTGCCTGTTATTTTCCTGCGCTTTTATTTTTCTGCCTGTATGGCCAGATCGTTTTCACTATCCATGTTATCTGGCTGATATTTCCCCCTGTCACTCTGACTATCCAGTGACAGCCGGGATAATACATGCAGATGGCCCTCTCATCCGGCAGATATTCATTGGCTGATCCGGCGACTGCATTATCGGTTTTTATACGTTCGATACCCTACTTTCATTAACCTGTGGCGACAAATATGAAACTGAAACGTTCCTTACTTGCGTGTGCCGTACTGGCTGGTCTGGTTGGTATATCCGGCTGTCAAAATGACTCGGATACCGCGGTCGATAACAATAAAGAGACCAGCGTCTCCCGTTACGTCAATCCGTTTATTGGCACAGGAAATCTGGGTAACACCTATCCCGGCGCCACCACCCCGCATGGCATGGTGCAGCTTTCGCCCAACAACGGTGCCAACGGCTGGGAATATATCTCCGGCTATTACTACCACGACAATCGCCTCGCCGGATTTTCTCATACCCACCTCTCGGGGGCCGGAGCCGGAGATCTCAACGATATTCTGGTGATGCCGATCAACTCCCGCTCCAATTTCATGCTGAACGAGGGGTCTGCCTCCCTGAATCTGGAGGCCTCCCGTTACAGCCACAAGGATGAAGAGGCAACCGCGGGCTACTACAAGGTCGATCTGAAGGATTACGGCATCAAGGCCGAGCTGACCGCCTCGGATCGGGTGGGTGTTCATCGCTACACCTTCCCGCAGGATAAAAAGTCGGAAATCGTGGTCAACCTCGGCTTCAAGGTCAACTGGGACTACACCTCCGACTCCTATCTGAAATGGGACAAAACCAACAACCGGATCGAAGGCCACCGCTTCTCCGACGGCTGGGCCCCCAGCCAGAAAGAGTTCTTCGTGATGGAGTTCGACCAGCCCATCAAAAACATCCGCTTCGCCTACTTCGACAAAGACCAAAACCGCTATCTGGATCTGCCGGAAGGCACCACCGAGATCGGCAACGAGACCCGAGGCAAATATCAGTACGCTCGCGCCTATGTGGAATTTGATACCGCAGATAAGGGCCTGGCCGTCGAGGCCAAGGTGGCCCTCTCCAACGTCGAGATCGGCCGGGATGGCAACGCTGGCGCCTCCCTCAACATGACCGAAGTGGCCAACATGTCGTTTGACGATGTGCGTCAGGCAGCCACCCAAAAATGGGAAGAGGAGCTGGGCAAGATCCGGGTCAGTGGGGATGAGGAGTACAAACAGACCTTCTATACCGCGCTCTACCACACCTATCTGGGCCAGACCATCCACTCCGATCTGGACGGACGTTACCGCCAGGTCCATCAGGGACGCAATGCCTACCCGGATGGCAACACGCCGTGGGGCGAGCAGATCGACACCCTCAAGGAGTCGGTACGCACCGCCGATGCCAACCGGGATGGCAAAGCGGACTTTACCCGTTACGACACCTTCTCCCTGTGGGACACCTACCGCGCAGTACAACCCCTCTCGTCACTGCTGGAGCCGGATCGCCTCGCCGATGTGGTGCTCTCCATGCTCTCCTACGCCGAGGAGGAGTGGATGGACGATCAAGGTAACCTGCGCAAGGGCAGATTGCCGGAGTGGACCTTCAAGGGTAACGAGACCGGCATGATGATGGGCATGCACTCCACCCCGGTGATCCACGATGTGCTCTCCAAAGGCTCGCTGGACCGACGGATGATCGCGCTGGGCTTCAGCGATACGGAACGTCAGGAGATCAAGGAGCGACTGGTGACGGCCATGATCACCGATGCCCGCGCATCCACCAGCCAGGGGGTCGCCTGGATCAAGGAGTACGAGCAGCAGGGCTATGTGCCTGCCCAGTTGCACGACACGCCGCCGACCAACGACTGGGAATCACACTCTCCCTTCAAGGATGCCTGGACCTCCTCCTACTCGCTGGAGTACTCCATGGATGACTGGGCGATCGCCCAATCGATTAAGGCGGTGTTTGGCGAAAGTGATCCCCGCTATCAGGAGTTTGCCGATCGCTCCAAGAACTGGCAGGCGCAGTTTGACTTTGGCGGCAAGCAGTACAAAGGGTGGTTCAAGGCCCGCGACTACGATGGCAACTTCATCGATGCCGGTTGGGTCGATCCGAAAACCGGCCGGGCGGTGGGCAAGGATTGGCGCCCGGACATGTTCAACTGGTCATTCGCCGAATCCAACGGCTGGCAATACGCCTTCAGCGTGCAGCATGACATCCACGGTCTGGTCGATCTGATGACCCGTTTCGATCAGACCCGGAATCCTCAGGCCAAACGTGGCGAACTGTTTGCCAAGCGACTGGACGAGTACTGGACCACCTACCCTGATCGCAACGCTGGCGACAACCAGTTCCCGGTATTCAACACCGGTAACGTGGGTCAGCACGTGCAGGGCAACGAGCCGGATATCCATGTGCCCTACCTCTACAACTACGTAGGGCAACCCTGGAAGGGACAGGCCGCCATCGCGGCAGCCACCAACGTCTGCTACAAAAACACCCCTGACGGCATCTGTGGCAACGATGACTTTGGCACTCTCTCTGCCTGGTTCGTGTTCCGGGCGCTGGGCTTCTTCCCGGTCAATGCATCCTCCGGCATCTACGAGATTGGCACCCCCATGTTCGACACCGCCTCGCTCGATGTGGGCGCTGGCAAGCAGTTCACCGTCACGGCTCAGAACGTCAGCCGCGACAACATCTACATCCAGTCTGCTCGCCTCAATGGCAGCGAGTTCAATCGCAGCTACCTCACCCATGAGGAAATCCTCAGTGGCGGCAAGCTTGAATTCGTGATGGGCGATAGCCCCAACCAGAACTGGGCCAGCCAGCCGGAAGATCTGCCGCCTTCGCAAGGTATCGGCACCTTCCTGCACGAAGGCGACCTGCCAGCCGGTTCCCGTTAATCACCTGTTCGGGGGAGGGTTCCCTCCCCCATCACCACTCAAAAATGGAATGACCATGTTCAAGTGCAATCTGCTTTCTCTTGCGGTGATTGCCGCGCTGACCGGTGGCATCGCCGGTTGCAACAGTGAGAGCGAGTCTACCGCTATCGAGAAACCGGTGACTCCGGTTGTCGATCTGTCGCTACTGAAATACGTTGACCCCATGATAGGCACCGCCGCCTCCGGCCACACCTTCCCAGGTGCCACCCGCCCTGCCGGCATGGTGCAGCTCTCGCCGGATACCTTTATTGGCTCCAGCACCGATCATGAGAGTGGGCTCAACCCCTGGCACTCCGCCTCCGGCTACTGGGACTCCTCCAATTACCTCACGGGCGAGATCATCGCGACCGATGTGCCGCTCTACGGTTTCTCCCATACCCATCTCTCCGGTACCGGTGCCACCGATCTGGGCGATATTCTGGTACTGCCCTACGCCGAGATAGCTGACGCCCAGCTCAACGCCTTTGACAAAACCAACGAGCACGCCAGCGCCGGTTATTACCAAACCAGGCTGAACAAGGGGGGGATTGAGGTTGAGCTGACCACCACCAAACGGGTCGGTTTGCACCGCTACACCTTTGCCAAGGGGGCGGATCGCAATGTGAAATTCGATCTGGGCCATACCCTGCTCAACAACAACGGCCAGTCGCTCAAAAACAAAATCGAAGTGGTGGATGAGTACACTATTCGCGGCCGTAAAACCTCCACGGGTTGGTTCCAGGGCCAAAACCATCAGGGCCAGAACATCTTCTTCTACGCCAAATTCAACCAACCTGTGGCCAGGGCCATGCTGGGCGAGCAGGACAAGATGCCGACCCGGGAGATGCGCCCCAACAGCGTCTATCAAGGGGATGACCTGACCGCCTACCTCAATTTTGGCCAGGGTGACCAACCGCTCGAGATCCGGGTCGGTATCTCGGCGGTGAGCTGGCAAGGAGCACAGAAGAATCTGGAAGCGGAAGCCCCCACCTTTGATTTTGCCAAGGTGAAATCAGACGCCGAATACGCGTGGGCCGAAAAGCTGGCAACACTCAAAACCGAAGGGGGGACGGAGACCGAGAAGACCAATTTCTACACCGCTCTCTACCACATGATGATCGCCCCTATCGAGCTCTACGATGTGGATGGCAAGTATCTTGATATGCAGGGCACCCTGCGCACCCTGCAACCTGGCGATACCCCCAACTACTCCATCTACTCGACCTGGGATACCTTCCGCGCCGTTCACCCGATGTGGACCATTATGGACCCGCCACAGGCGACTCTCTACGCCAAGGATCTGATCCGCAAATCCAACGTGGAGTTCGGCCTGCTGCCCAAATGGGAAGGTCACGGCTCGGAAACCGGCACCATGATTGGCTACCCCTCGGCGGCCATCCTTGCCGATGCGGTGACCAAGGGGCTGATCGATGCCGAGGAGGCGCTGCAAGCCTCGGTCAAATCGGCCCACTACCGGCCTGCCGATTACCCGCAGATCCATGACGACATTCTGAGCTCGCTGATGGCCGGTCAGCTCAGCTATCACGAAAAAGAGCAGTGCGTCCGTTATCCCAACTGGAACTCGGTCTCCTACTCGCTGGAGTTCTCTTTCTACGACTGGACCATCGCCGAGATGGCGAAAGCTGCGGGCGACATGACCACCTATCAGGAGTTCAAGACGCGCTCCTACAACTCGCTCAAGCATTGGGATCCCCAGGCTGGCAATGCCGATGGCAAGGGCTTCTTCGTGCCGACCGAGCTGAAAAATGGCGACCCGTGCGCCCTGAAATACGCGCCAGCCGATTTCGATCCCTACAAGTCAGATGCCTTCTACTACACCGAGGGCAACGCCTGGCAGTGGCAGTGGTCATTCATGCAGGATCTCGACAAGCTGACCGAGATCATGGGCGGCCAGCAGGGGCTGAACGACAAGCTCGACAACCTGTTCAACGCCGACCCCAACGGGGGCGAAGCACATCAGGACATGACGGGTTATATCGGGCAGTACATCCACGGCAACGAGCCCTCCCACCACGTCATCTATCTCTACAACCGCACCGCCCAGCCCTGGAAAGCGCAGGAGTACCTCGACCGGGTCTACAAGGAGTTCTACAAAAACAGCCCGGATGGCCTGATCGGCAATGAAGACGTCGGGCAGATGTCGGCCTGGTACATCATGAGCGCCATGGGCTTTTATCAAATCTCCCCGGGCGACCCGACCTACACCATAGGTCGTCCCATCTTTGACAAGGTCACCATCAATCTGCCCGACGGCCAGTTCAAGGTGGTGGCACAGAACAACAGCCCGGACAACCTCTATGTCAAAGAGGTCACCATCAATGGCAAGCCACTCAACCAGTACAACACCTTCGCCCACAGCGAGATCCGTCCCGGTGGTGAACTGCGCTTTGTGATGACCAACCAGCAAGCGACCCCGTAACTCTACAAGCGGCAAGCCACCCGGCTTGCCGCGTTTTCATATCCGGAATTGAGGAACAACGATGTTCAAACCCCACAAGCTGGCCATCATGGTGACCGCCCTGCTTGGCCTCTATGGCTGCAACACAAACGATGAGACCACCGACGATGGCCGCCCCGACAATGCCCTGCAGGTGCTGCAATATGTCGATCCGCTGATCGGCACCGATGGGCTGGGCAATGTCAATCCGGCCCCCGTCATGCCGGAGGGGATGATCCAGCCGGGCCCGGATAGCTGGAACCAAGCCAACTGGAATGGCAAGGGCACCCCTTCCGACTATCACCACCAGCTGGCCAAGCTTTCGGGCTTCAGCAGCACCCATATCTCGGGGGCGGGCAAGGGCGATTTCAATGATTTCGCCTTCCTGCCCTTCACCGGCAGCAATACCGACCCGGTCACCATCAACAAGCCGAGCGAGCTGTCGGAGGTGGGCTATTACAAGGCGGATCTGATAGAGACCGGCATCAAGGCCGAACTCACCGCCACCCAGCGGGTCGCCTTCCACCGTTACAGCTATCCGGCGGGTGAAGATCGCAAAGTCCAGCTCGATCTGCAGCACGAGCTGCTGGAGCAGTACGGCAACCACTCCCGCAACATTTACTTCAAGCGGGTCAGCGACAACGCCATTGCCGGAGCAAGAACCAGCAACGAGTGGGGGCAGTGGCAAACGGTCTTTTTCTACGCCGAATTTTCCGAACCCTTCGTGGAGCAGACCCTCTATGTCGATGGCAAATTGAGCAGCGACACCGAGGTGGGGCTGGCCGATTACATCGGGTATGGCGAAACCAGACCTCGGGTGCGAGATGTGGTGACCCGGCTCAACTTTGCCAAAGGGGAGCAGCCCATCACCATGAAGATGGCGATCTCGGGCACCGGCATAGAGGGGGCCATGGCCAACCTGCGCGCCGATGAACATGGCTACCGCTTCGATCAGGTGGTGCAGGAGAACAAACTGGCATGGGCGAAAGTGCTCAATAAGTTCACCCTGGAAGGTGGCAGCGATGCCGACAAGACGATGTTTTATACCTCGCTCTATCGCACCTACATTGCCCCCTTCGTCTATCAGGATGTGGATGGTCAATATCGCGGAATGGATGGCAAGGTGCATCAGGCCAAGCCGGGCTTTACCAACTATTCGGTCTACTCCATGTGGGACACCTTCCGCGCCGCCCACCCGCTGAAGACCATCATCGAAAAAGAGCGCGCCATCGACTATGTGCACGATCTGCTCAACAAATATAAAACCGGCGGCATCATGCCCAAATGGGAGCTGCACTCCGACTATACCGGCGAGATGGTCGGCTATCCGGCGGTCTCCATCATCGCCGATGTCATCGTCAAATACCCGGATGCATTCACGCCGGAAGAGATAAAGCTGGCATTGCAGGCGGCCAACGTTTCCGCCAACTTTGACCTCGAGCTGACCAAAAGCTGGGTGCCCTATCAGGATCCCTGGAACGGTGACAAGCGCTTCACCGTGATGACCCGTCACGGCCAGTATGCCGAGCAGCACGGCTATGTACCGGCCAACGTCAAATACAAGCCGGAAGAGGGGGGCATGGCGCAGGACAAGTACGATGAGCTGGTCAACGAGTCCGTCTCGTACGGCGTCGAGAATGCCTACTATGACTGGTGTATCGCCCAGCTGGCCCGCCTGGCGGGCGACAAGTCTGCCGAGAACCGCTATCTGACCCGGGCCACCACCTGGCGCGCCTATTTTGACTACAACCCAACGGAATATGGCAAATATGGCGCGACCGGCTTTATGCGCCCCAAAAATTACGATGGCAGCTGGGTCAACAACTACCCCTCCTGCGCTATCGATAAAAACGGCAACCCGGTCACGCCCCCACCAGGTTGCGACATCAACGACAGCAGCCGTTATGACACCTTCTGGCCCTATCGTGCCGAGCACCGGGGGCAGGACTTTACCGAAGGCAACACCTGGCAGTGGAGCTGGTTTGTTCCCCACGATATCGAGGGGCTCAAAGAGGTAATGGGTGGCGAGGAGAAATTCAGGAAGAATCTGGATGCCCTCTTCACCGCCAACTCCAACGCCGATACATCACAAGGGGATATGACCGGCTATATCGGGCAGTTCGTGATGGGGAACGAACCGGATCACCATGTTCCCTACCTCTATAACTGGACCAGGGAGCCGTGGAAAACCCAGGAGTATGTGGATCAGGCGGTGCGTAGCTTCTTCCATCCGACCACCACAGGGCTGATTGGCAATGAGGACGTGGGGCAAATGTCCGCCTGGTACATCATGAGTGCGCTTGGCTTCTATCAGGTCACGCCGGGAGTCCCGGTCTACACCATAGGTCGGCCGCTGTTTGACAAGGTGACGATGGATATCGATGGCGGAAAATTCACCGTGATCGCCGAAAACAATGGCCCCCAAAATATCTATGTGGAATCCGTCACCATCAACGGCAAACCGCTGGGGGAAAACCTGACCTTCAACCACAGCGATATTCGGGCAGGCGGTGAGTTGAAATTTATCATGACGGCGCAAAAACCGACCGGCTCAGATAATAAATAACCATCACTTATTGCCAATATATGTTCAGGCCCAAAGCTTCCTTTGGGCCTCTTTTTTGGTCGATTCACAAGAACACTCAAAAAATATGATGTGCTGCATCACATGATACGCGGATCACAAACAGACAGCCTTGTCACAAAAATCTAGTGAATGACACTTTTTTACTCTGTCGATGAAACAGGAGCCATGGGAATAATAACGCTCGCCGGGATTGACAGCGCCGCTCCTTGATATTGCGCAGGCACCACTCCGGCATCAAAAAATAAATTCTGACTGCTCACCCCCTACCCGATGGAGCCGTTCTATATGTTCAAGAAAAATATTCTGGCCATTACCCTGACCAGCACCCTGGCCATGTTATCCGGCTGCGATTCAGATAACAGCAACACCGATAACGACGATCAAAAGCCAACGCCAACCAATGTGTTGCAATACGTGAATCCATTTGTTGGCACTGGCTTTAACGGTCACACTTTTCCCGGCCCCGTGGTACCAGAAGGCATGGTGCAACTCTCGCCGGATACCGAACTGATAGGGTGGCACTCCTCCTCCGGCTATCACTTCGACAAAGACACCCTGTTCGGTTTTTCCCACACCCATCTCTCCGGCACCGGCATGGGGGGGCTCGGGGATATTCTGTTCCTGCCCTTTACCGAAGATAAGGCCAAATACATCGAGCCGAACAATGATTACCGCAAGGCCATCTCGGTCAAAATGGACAAAAAATCCGAGCAGGCCGAGCCTGGCTACTATGCGGTGCGTATCGCCGAAAATGGCATCAAGGCCGAGTTGACTGCCTCCGAGCGGGTGGGCTTTCACCGCTACACCTATCCGCAGGGCCAACCCCAACGGTTGAAGATCGACTTGAACTCGATCCTCAACAGCGACTGGGGCTCAAGTTCGCTGCGCAACAAACTCACCATCAGCGAAGATGGCTACACCATCACCGGCGAGCGGGATGCCACCCACTTCTCCGGCTGGGCGAAAAACCAGAAGATCTTCTTCCATGCGACCTTCGACAAGAAGATCAAAGGGGTCTACCTCCTCGCCGGGGGTGTACCGGTAGAGGGCTTGAGCGCCGAGCACAAGGCCAAGTCCAACGCCGATGTCACCGCCTACGTCGAGTTTGAAGAGGGCGGTTCTGCCCAGCTCAATGCCAAAGTTGCCCTCTCGGCGGTTGATGCCACCGGCGCACGGAAAAACTACCAGGCCGAAGGGGATGTATCGTTTGACGAGGCCCGCACCAATGCCCGCGACAAGTGGGCCAACGCCCTCAACTTCACCATTGAGGGGGGCAGCAAGAAGCAAAGCGAGATCTTCTACACCGCCCTCTATCACACCAAGATCGCCCCCATCGTCCATCAGGATGTGGATGGCAACTACCGCGGCATGGGCAAAGGGGCGCAGGCCAAGGGGGAAGGCAGCTACTCGATCTACTATGGTCAGGCGAGCGAAGAGCAGCCCAACTTCTCGGTCTACTCCCTGTGGGACACCCAGCGGGCGCTGCACCCGCTCAAGACCATCACCGAACCTACCCGCGCCGTGCAATATGCCAAGAACCTGATCCAGAAGTATCTGGAGAGCGGCCTGCTGCCCAAGTGGGAGCATCTGGGGGATGAGACAGGCACCATGGTGGGCTATCCGGCGGTGGTGGTGATTGCCGATGCCATCACCAAATACCCCGAGGCCTTCACCGCGCAGGAGAAAAATCTGGCGCTCAAGGCCGCCATCGACAGCTCCACCTATACCAACTACCCCATGCTGGCGACCGAGTGGGACAAGGCGGTGCTGGACAAGACCCTGACCAACCACATCGATTACATCGAGAAGAACGGCTTTGCGCCGGCGGTGCAGCGGATCGATGGTCAGCCCGTGTTCGCTGACTACACCCTCGAGTCAGTCTCCTACGGTCTGGAAAACGCCTTCTATGACTGGGCCATCGCCCGGATCGCCAAGGCGGCCGGCAACAAGGCCGCAGAGGCGCGCTATCTGGCCCGCTCGAACGGCTACCAGCGCTACTTCGACCACAATGCGGCCGAATACGCCCAGTACGGGGTGACCGGTTTCATGCGTCCGGTGATGATCGATGGCTCCTTCATGACGCCGTTTGATCCCTATGGCACCGAACATGAAACCGGCAACTATACCGAAGGTAACGCCTGGCAGTGGACCTGGTTTGTGCCCCATGACATCAAGGGGCTGAAAACCGCGATGGGCGGAGAAGAGGCCTTCAAGCAGAATCTGGATGCCACCTTCGCCGCCGAGAGTCAGGGGTCGGAGACCGCTGACATGACCGGGATGATGGGTCAGGTGGCCTTCGGCAATGAGCCTTCCCACCATATCCCCTACCTCTACAACTGGACCTCGGAGCCGTGGAAAACTCAGGAGACGGTCGACTACATCCTCGACACCATGTACTCGAACACCCCGGCAGGCATCATCGGCAACGAGGACGTGGGCTCCATGTCTGCCTGGTACGTCATGTCAGCACTCGGCTTCTATCAGGTGAATGCGGCAGACCCCGTCTACACCATCGGCCGCCCGCTGTTTGCCAAAGCGACCATCCCGGTCAAGGGGGGAACCTTCACCATCATCGCCGATAACAACAGCGCCAAGAACCGCTATGTCCAGTCGGTCACCATCAATGGCAAACCGCTCAAGGATGGCCTCTTCTTCGAGCACAAGGAGTTTGTACCCGGTGGCAACCTCCACTTCGTGATGGGCAATACCCCGCCACAGAAGTAACGAGCCATAGCATTGAAGTGACATTCAGCACGCACCCCATAAATGTCACTTTGTGATACCCGACGGCCCACGCCAGATGGATTGATAAAATCCAATCAGCGCCGGGCCGTTCTATTTTCAGTGGAGAGCGTCGGTGCAGCCATCAACCCATTTTTTCTCAAATCCGCCTTAAATCGGGCAATTAACCGCAAAAAATGGCCTTAAATACCGTTGCAAGGGTTTTTCCGTCATACCTTGACCGCTGTCACATCCCGCCATGAATTAAACAAAAACAACTATTGAGTCAAAGCTCAACACTTTGCGAGCTGGATCACACCGGCAAAACCATGCAACAAAAATCCAGTTATTGCTACATTCATCGCCTGTCCAACCCCACCATAGAGGGCAATAATGAGCCCAATTCGCAACGCATGACTTAGCCCTGACGGGAAAGGAGAGTGAGATGTTACCCACCATGACCAACGGCAGACTCATCTGCCTGGAGTTGAAGGCCACCAGCAAGGAGGCCCTGTTCGACGAGATGGCACAGATGCTGGCGCGCGATGGCGCCGTGTCTGATCAACAGCAATTCGTCAAAGATGTCTGGGCCCGCGAGCAGCTGGACTGCACCGGCTTCGAGCAAGGTGTCGCCCTGCCCCACGCCAAGAGCAAGGCGGTCAGCCGCCCGGCCATTGCCATCGGTGTCAGCCGTCAAGGTATCGAGTACGGCGCCGAAGATGGCAAGCCGACCCAGCTGATCTTCATGATCGCCTCCCCGGATGGCGGTGCCAACCACCACATCGAAGTGCTGGCCGAACTCTCTACCCGTCTGCTGGAGCCGGGCTTTATCGAGCAGATGAAGGCGGCCACCACTGTCGAGCAAGCACTGACCCTGCTCAAGCAAGGCCCGAAAGTGGCAAAGCCTGCCCCTGCCGCCAAACCGGCTGCCACTGCACCGGCTGAGCCCGAAGAGCGCACCTTCAAGGATCGCCTCAATACCATGAAGCAGCACCTGCTGTTTGGTACTTCCCACATGATCCCCTTCATCGTGGCGGGCGGTGTATTGCTGTCGCTGTCGGTGATGATGAGCGGCAAGGGCGCGGTGCCGGAAGCGGGCTTCCTCAAAGACATGGCCACCATGGGTATCGCCGGTCTGACACTGTTTACCGCCGTGCTGGGTGGCTACATCGCCTACTCGCTGGCTGACAAACCGGGCCTGGCCCCGGGTATGATCGGCTCCTGGATTGCCGTTCAGCACTATCAAACCGGTTTCCTCGGCGCCATTCTGGTGGGCTTTATCGCCGGTTTCGTGGTCAATCAGCTCAAACGGATCAAGCTGCCTGACTCCATGACCTCGCTTGGTTCCATCTTCATCTATCCGCTGATCGGTACCTTCCTGGTGTGTGGCATCGTGATGTGGGGGATCGGTGCCCCGATCGCCGCCATGATGGAAGGGATGAACCATTGGCTCTCCAGCATGGCAGGCTCCGGTAAAGTGATGCTGGGTGCCATTCTGGGTGGTATGACTGCCTTCGATATGGGCGGCCCGGTCAACAAGGTTGCTACCCTGTTTGCCCAGACTCAGGTCAACACCCAGCCCTGGCTGATGGGCGGCGTCGGTATCGCCATCTGTGTGCCGCCGCTGGGTATGGCACTGGCCACCTTCATGTCTCCGAAGCGTTACAAGAAAGAAGAGCGTGAATCCGGCAAAGCGGCCGCCATCATGGGCATGATCGGTATCAGTGAAGGTGCCATCCCGTTTGCCGCCGCTGACCCCATGCGTGTTATCCCGGCCATCGTCGCAGGCGGTATCGTCGGCAACATCACCGGTTTCATGATGCATAGTATCAACCACGCCCCCTGGGGTGGCTGGATTGTCCTGCCGGTTGTTGAAGGCAAGATGGGTTACATCCTGGGTACCATCCTCGGCGCCCTGACCACTGCCGTCATCGTCAACCTGCTGAAGAAGCCGGTAAGCGAAGAAGATGACGTGACCACCACCCAAACCAGCTTCGAAGTCATTGAAGCTGAAGGGGAAGCGGACGTACTGGCCATCACTGCCTGCCCGTCTGGCGTGGCCCACACCTTCCTGGCCGCCAAGAGCCTGCAGAAGGCCGCTGCCCAGCAGGGGATCAAGATCAAGGTCGAGACCCAGGGCGCCAACGGCATCATCAACCGCATCACCGCCAAGGATGTCGCCAACGCACGCTGCGTCATCTTCGCCCACGATGTGGCCATCAAATACCGTGAGCGCTTCACCAATATCGAAGTCATCGATGTGAAGACCAAAGAGGCGATTCACAATCCGGAAGGTCTGCTGGCCCGCACTCTGGGCAACAAGGCAAACGCCGCCTGATAGCAGTCAGACTCCACCTATCACAAGGGGCCCATCACGGGCCCCTCTCTATTGCCAACACCCCCATCCTGTTCCAAAGCAGAATACCATTTCAACTAACTCACAGAGAACATTCCAGACCAGCGTCGGCCCAATGGCACCACGTTCATGAACATATTGGCTAACTCGGGCAAATCAGTGCCCACACAATATGCGAGAAACCTCACGCTTGGCTGTGAGGTAGCACTATGGTGCACCATCCATCATGATGGCCTTCCGGCTGAATCCATCACACCCCATTCGAGGTCATTCCATCTTGTTGTCAATATTTGTTACAAATTTTGCCAGATAACAAAAACAGCACGCCTCAACCGCAGCATCTCTGAATTTTTCACCTATCCACCACGCTGGTTCAATCAGAATCATGGATATCTAAAAAACCATAATGCATTGTTTATTAAGAATATTAATTGTAACCTCCAAAACCAACCCTGCCTACTCGCCCACCCCCTAGGCGCCTGTGTTCGACAGTATTTCGCGATACCGCGGCTCACATGATGCCATTACGTTGATGTTCATTTATCAAACAGCCTCATTCTCCAGCATTTGCTGCGATGGTATATTGCCCGCCATTTCCATTTTGAGGTAGACCACGCCATTGTGGGCCCCTGCATTGAACACAAAAAAGAGGTTTCGGAATATGTTGAAGGTGCGTGGTATTTCGCTACTGCTGATGTTTTTACCCTTGTTCGCCTCCGCTTCTTATGGAGAAAATTTGTACGGCGAGGAGGGTATCCCCCGTATTTTAGGGGGGGGGCACTGTGGCTGCGCCCGGATGGATGGTTGCGCTCGGAAGTGCAGACGGTCGCTATGTGATCCGTCCATGGAATTTTTCTTGCGGGGGTGTGCTGATTGACAAGCAGTGGGTGCTGACGGCCGCTCACTGTGTTCAAGAGAAGCTACTAGATGATTTGGAGGTCGCAATCGGGCTCAACGACGTGGGCACGGGGATGAGATTTGCCAGAACCAAAATCGATCAGGTGATCATGCATGAGGCGTATCGGCGACAAGTTCTGGGCAACCTCGGTCGCAAGCTTGGGGGGACAGATTATGACTTGGCTCTGCTACACCTCGAATCACCGAGCAAAAACACGCCCATCACTATGGGGAGTGAAGAGGATGCAGTGGAGCGCAGACAACTGACCGCGTGGGGATACGGATATGATGGGCAAACTGTCCAGCCCGGACAAGATCTCCCCCACCGGGGGTTGAAGCAACTCGCTATGAAGTCTGCCGGCGTTGTTGACCTCTGGTATAAACGTTCAATACACACTACTAACCTCTTTGCCGGCGGTGTCATGGGCGAAGATGTCTGCCCGGGGGACAGCGGCAGCCCCTTGACCGATGCCAACGGACGTCTACAAGGGATCGCCAGTTTTAGCTCAGACCCCTGCGGACAAAAAGGAGTACCTGCGGCTTTCAGCTTTGTACTCCAGCCAGAACTGGCCGCCTGGATCCAGCAACGACCAACTGATATCAGCATCAGCAACCATCAGCTGGTTTCACTCGAGCAGAATGAGCCTCGCTGGGTTGGGGTAAACCTGTTCAACCCAACAACTGAGTCAATAGATATAGATCTGGCGAATATCGACGCAGACACGCGCGAGGCCCCCCAAAATGAGTGTCCCCCCACACTGGCCCCAGGGACAAGCTGCCAAGTGAAAGTGCTGGTGGGCAACGTCACACCGGAGCAGCCCTATACCCAGTCTCACCTCAAGGTAACCGTCATCAAAAAAAATGGGATCAGTCAACGACTAGAAGCCACTGTGGTTGGCAAGCTGAAGGGCACTACCCCGATGATCACGCCACCCCCTGCCTCAACACCGACCGCAGGCTCGGACTCCAGCGGTGGCGGTAGTACAGGCGCCGGAGCCTTGATGGCACTGTTATCACTGCTGTGTATCAGACGATTGAGCCCTTGGTCTGTCGCTCAAGAGAGTCCCCACAAGGCGCTCCGGCCCGCACCTGAGACGAGAACATAACGTAGCCTGATAGCAGTCAGACTCCACCTATCACAAGGGGCCCATCGCGGGCCCCTTTTCGTTGCATGCCGAGCAACCGCATATCATCCCACCGACCAAGCCACTGATTTAAAACATATTAACCAGTCACATCACGGATCTTGGCGAGCCGTCACAGAACGGTGACGTGTAAAAAAACAGCAATTGAAGCGCTGGTCAGATCTCATGTCAAATGGCTCCGCCTACTAAACTGGAGCATCACAAAAATGATAAAAATCAATAAATTGGTTCTGGCTGTTGCCCTCACCCTCACTGCCACCCCCTTGCTGGCGGCCCACTGGGAGTGCGGCGAGCACGTGCGCTTCGGCCTCCCCTCTGAATCGGATCAGAAGCTCTGCCGTGAAGGGTATGCCGTCGGCTACAACTACGACTACAAGGTGGCGGACTGGGTCTCCTACAGGATAACCGCCCAGAGCGCACAGGGCACAGTGCCGCGCAAGGATGCCTTCGCCGAGGACAGGGAGATCCCGGTTGCCTACCGCGCCACCCTCTCCGACGACAAGGGCTCGGGCTACGACCGTGGCCATCAGGCTCCGGCGGGAGACATGAAATCGAACAAGAACACCATGAAAGAGAGCTTCCTGCTGAGCAACATGACACCGCAGATCGGGGTGCTCAACCAGAAGGCGTGGCGCGTGCTGGAGGACAAGGTGAACAAGTGGGCTGTCTCCCGCAAGGATGTGCAGGTGATCACCGGCCCCATCTTTACCGGCTCTGAAGAGTCTATCGGTCAGGGTGTGGCGATCCCGAGTGCCTACTACAAGATCGTGATGGACCCGGCCAAACTGCAGGCCATCGCCTTTATCATGCCGCAGCAAGAGGTGCCCATCAGCCAGATCGCCGACTACCGGGTCTCGGTGCGCGAGGTGGAGGAGCAGACCCAGCTCAACTTCTTCAGCGATATGCCCGAAGAGCAGCAAGAGACGCTGGAAGCCCGCGTCTCCCCGATGTGGAACTGAGCGCGAACACTCACCAGAAGATAGATTGACACCCCATCTATCTTGCATCGCGATAGAGGAAGGGGCCAGCGCCCCTCGCAGCAGGGGGAGGTTCGTTCCCCCTGCCCTTTTCAGATGGCTGCTGACCCTTTGCGGCCACTTTTGCGGCCATTTTTGCGGCCACTAGTGTGGCATCACCCGACGACCCGCCCCGACTCACAGTTTGCCGCGCCGTTAGCTGCTATATTGTCCCCTCTTTGGCACTAACAGACTGAATTGACGCACATTTGCCTCGTCGCATCGGCCCGCAAACCGCTGCGCCACAACGCGATTCAGCCCGACAGAGGACCTTTTGATGAAACAGACCCTTCTTGCCCTCACCCTCGGCGGCCTGCTGGCGCTCTCGCCCCTCACCCTGCAGGCAGCCGAGAGTTCGATGCAGATGGAGCGCGACCTCAATACCCTGGTCAGCAAACGGCAGGCGGTGGACATGCTGCTCGGCGAAGCGCTGCAGATCTACAAGTCGCCAGCCAAGATCTCCCACGCCGGTTTTACCGCCAAGATGCCGAGCAATATGGAGCTGGTGACCGAGCGGCTGCTGGCCGCCTACCAGCTTGAACCCTACCGCACCGACCTGCTGATCTCGGCGGCCAACGCCCAGATCTACAACGGCAACCTGAGCCGCGCCATCACCTTGCTGGAGCAGGCGCTAGCCGTCGCCCCCGATGATCTCGACATCAACAGCTATCTCGCCATCTGGCAGCTGGTGAAGGGCAACAAGGAGGCCTCCCGCAGCTATCTGGCGAAAGTGGCGGATCGCAACGGTGGCCGCGCCGCCGATCTGGAGGAGATCATCGCCCGGGTACAGCGGATCACCGCCGCCCCGCTGCAGACCGAACTGACCGGGGATCAGCTCAAGGCTACCCAAGAGGGCAAGCGCGCCATCGTCACTCTGGGCTACGCCCTCAATCCCGACGGCAGCATGGACAAGATCCTGCTTGGCCGCCTGCAAACCACTCTGGAGCTGGCCAAGGCCGACCCGGAGGCGCTGATCATCCTGACCGGCGGCGTGCCGCAGAACCGCCAGACCGAAGGCAAGCTGATGGCCGACTGGCTGGCCAATCACGGCATCGACCGCAGCCGCCTGATTGAAGAGAACTACGCCACCAACACAGTGGATAACGCCCTCTACAGCGCCTATGCCCTCGCCCGCCACCAGATTGACTATGCGGTGCTGGTGAGCTCCGTCAGCCATGTGCGCCGCGGTCAGGCGGTGCTGGAAATCGCCTGCGACCAGATTGGCCCGGCCAACATCAAGGTGGCGAGCGTCAGCTACCCCGACAAGCCCATCGAGGAGCTGGCCACCCCGAGCGAAAGCGAGCTGCTCGGCATCTACCGCGACGCCCTGCGCACCTACGGCATGTGGAGCTACCGATCTGCACCGCTGATTGAGCGTTGATCGGCCATCCACACGAAAAAGAGAGGGAGGCATCATGCCTCCCTCTCTTTTTATTGGCCGATGATTGGCCGAGCCGCGCTCGTTAACTGACGATAAAGCCCTGCGAGGGGGCCGCTTTGGGATCGTCACCGAAGCGGTTCGGCCCCTGCTGGCCGTTGCAAACCATAAAGTAGATGAGCACCAGGGTGCCGATAATGGGGATAAGCCCGAGCAGCAGCCACCAAGCGCTACGGTCGGTGTCGTGCAGGCGACGGGCCGCCACCGCCAGCGATGGCAGCAGCACCGCCAGCGAATAGATGGAGCTTATCAGCTCCTTGTCGCCGCCAATCAGCTTGTCCACCATGCCGAGCAGCAGCATGACGATGATGTTGCACAGCACGAACATCCAGTATTCGGTGCGGCGGGCCCGCCCGCTGAATACCGCATATTGCTTGAGGACCGAGATATACCAGTTCATTGCGCCTCCAGAGTGGCGGTTACGCCAGTGAGTAAAAAGAGAGTCGATAAAACAAGTAGTTAAGAGCTTAACGCGATCATCCCTCCGAGTCGACAAGGATGCCCGAACGCCTCCCAAACTAATCAGCTACGGCAATGATTGACCGGCCCGAGCCGGGGAGAGCTGCGCCCCTGCAACAGGGCAAATCCCCCCCATCAGCGCATCACTCTCGTCACAAGCAGGAAAATGGTGCTTAATAATCCATTAGCAATCGTATGGACTCAGCGTGAGGATAGCGGTAGATTCGGCGCCCAATCCTGAACAGGATCTGTGTCTCCCTCCCATAATGAATCCACTTATTCATTACTTCTCCTAACACAGGGATAGCCATGAGTATTACACGCAGAGATTTTCTCAACGGCGTTGCCATCACCATTGCGGCAGGCATCGCCCCCATCAATCTGCTCAAGGCTGCCGAAGGCGGCAGCACGCTGGCGGATAAAACCCTGGCCTACCCGCCCGCCCTCACCGGCCTGCGCGGCAACCACCCGGGCTCTTTCGAACCGGCCCACAGCATCGCCCGTGACGGCAAGCAGTATGATTTTGCCAATATTCCCCTTGAGGGGGAGTACGATCTGGTGATCGTCGGCGCCGGGATCAGCGGTCTGGCCGCCGCCTGCTTCTATCAGCAACTGCTCGGCGCGGATAAAAAGATCCTGCTGCTCGACAACCACGACGACTTTGGCGGCCACGCCAAGCGCAACGAGTTCACCACTCCCGATGGCCTGCGTCTGGGTTACGGCGGCAGTGAATCCCTGCAATCACCGCGTTCGGTCTACAGCCCGGTGGCGCTCGGCCTGCTCAAGGCGCTGGAGGTCAACATTGACGAACTGGCCAAAGGGTTCCAGCAGACCTTCTATCCGGATCTGGGACTGAGCCGCGGCGTCTATTTCGACGAGAAGCACTTTGGCGTCAACAAGATAGTGAACGGGGATCCGGGCCACAACGTAGCGGACGACATCCCCCGCGATCGCCTGAACGGCCGGCCGCTGGCAGAGTTTATCGGTGACTTCCCCCTCGATGATGCCGACAAGGCCGCCCTGTTGGCGCTGCACGAATCGAAGATCGACTACCTGAGCGGCATGACCCGCGAGCAGCAGGACGAGTGGGTGACTCGCAACAGCTACACCACTTTCCTGCGCGATAAAGTGGGCCTCAGCGAGCGGGCGATCACTTACTTCCAGCAGCGCACCAACGACTTCCAGGCGGTCGGTATCGACGCCACCGCCTGCGCCGATGCGCGCCTGTGCGCCTTGCCGGGTTTCGACGGCCTCAATCTGACGCCGCTGGATGCCGAGGAGCAGGCGGAGCTGGACGACCCCTACATCTTCCACTTCCCCGATGGCAACGCCGGTCTCACCCGCCTGATGGTGCGCAAGCTCATCCCGCAAGTGGCACCGGGTCACACCATGCAGGATGTGGTGCTGGCCAAGTTTGACTACGGCAAGCTCGACCTGCCGGAACACAAGGTGCAACTGCGCCTTGGCAGCACGGCGTTGCAGGCCAAAAACGTGCGCCTCGCCGACGGCAAGCTGGCGGTAGATGTCACCTACATCAAGGAGGGGAAACTGCATCGGGTACGGGCCAAGCAGTCAGTCATGGCGGGCTACAACATGATGATCCCCTACATGGTGCCCGAGATGCCGGAGCCCCAGAAGGAGGCGCTGCGCCAGAATGCCAAGGCGCCACTGGTCTACACCAAGGTGGTTATCAAAAACTGGCAAGCCTTCGTCAAGCTCGGGGTACACGAGGTCTACTCCCCCGCGGCCCCCTACAGCCGGGTCAAGCTCGACTATCCGGTCAGCATGGGTGGCTACGAGCATCCCAAGAGCCCGGATCAGCCGATGTGCCTGCACATGGTCTATGTACCGACCCTGCCGGGCAGCGGCCTCTCGGCCCGCGAACAGTCCCGCAAGGGGCGCGCCATGATCCTCGGCATGCCGTTCGAGCAGCATGAACAGATGATCCGCGAGCAGTTGCAGGGAATGCTCGGCAGCGCCGGTTTCAACCATGAGCAGGATATCCTCGCCATCACGGTCAACCGCTGGTCTCACGGCTACTCCTATGTCACCAACACCCTGTTTGATGACGAAGCGCAGTGCGAAAAATGGATTGAACTGGGCCGCCAGCCCATCGGCAACATCACCATCGCCAACTCGGATGCGGGCTGGAGCCCTTACGCCCACGCCGCCATCGACGAAGCGTGGCGCGCCGTCAACGAGCTGGTTGCCATGAGCAAGGGAGGTGCCCAATGAGCCGCGCCCTGTCACTGACGGCCAGCGCCCTGCTGCTGGCCCTGCCCGCCCTTGCCGCCAACGCAGCCCCCGCGATGTCGGCGGGTGAATACGTGGCCAAGCTCGGCGATTGCGCCGCCTGTCACACCAGCGAGACCAGCAAGCCGCTGGCGGGCGGCAAGGGTTTCCCGACCCCCATCGGCACCGTATTTGCCACCAACATCACCCCCGACAAGAGCCACGGTATCGGCAACTACAGCCTGCCGGAGTTCATCAAGGTGATGCGCGAAGGGGTGGCCCGCGATGGCCATCGCCTCTACCCGGCCATGCCCTACACCGCCTACGCCAAGATGAGCGATAAGGATCTCGAAGATCTCTATCACCATCTGATGAAAGAAGTGCAGCCGCAGGCCATCCCCAACAAGGAGAGCGACATCCCCTGGCCGCTCAACATGCGCTGGCCGCTGATGGGCTGGAACTGGCTCTACCACGATGACAGCCGCTTCACCCCGGTAGCCAGCAAGAGCGAAGAGTGGAATCGCGGCGCCTATCTGGTGCAGGGTGCCGGTCACTGTGGCAGTTGCCACACCCCGCGCGGATTGGGGATGCAGGAGAAAGCGCTGACCGAGGCGGATCCCGTCTACCTGAGCGGTGCGGCGCTGGATGGCTGGTATGCTCCCGACATTCGCGGCAGCCGTTACAGCAAGCAGGCGCTGATCGATCTGCTGAAAACTGGCCGCAGCCAGCATGAAGCGGTCGCAGGCCCCATGGGGGAAGTGATCACTCACAGCAGCCAGTATTTCAGCGACGCCGATCTGGCCAGCATCGCCACCTATCTGACCGACCTGAAAGATGAGCCGGTCGCTGAGAAAGGTGCCCGAGCCTATGCCAGTGCCAGCGGCAAGGCGGACTACGCCATGTACTGCTCCACCTGTCACGGGGTCAACGGCCAGGGCAATGATCACGTCATCCCCTCGCTGGTGAACAACCGCACCGTGCTGGCGGGCGATCCGTCGAGCCTGATCAATGTGCTGCTGCACGGCGCCGAGACCCCGGTCACCCGCGGTCATCTCGGCTACCACATGCCGGGTTATGGCTGGACCCTGGATGACGAGCGACTCGCCGAGCTGGTCAACACCCTGCGCGCCTCCTGGGGCAATGAAGGCACCGCCGTCAAGGCGGCGGCGGTAAAAGCCCAGCGCGAGCTGCACGGCAAGGAGTAAAACTCCGGCGCCAGTGCAGCACCATCGCTCACGCTGCAGCATAAAAACGGGCCTCCAGTGGAGGCCCGTTTGCTATTGGTGAACCGCTGGCAGGGGATCACCCCTTGCGCGGTTTGGTGCCCGGCAGCGGTGCCGCTGGCTGGCGGTAATCGCCATAGGGGAAGATATTGCGAAAACGCTGAGCCACCGGCTCGGGGATGGAGCGGGAGAAGATCAGCTTCACACCATCGCCATCACGCTGCCCCACAATGCGACCGCGCACCGTGTCATGGCGCAGGATCTGCTTGGCATGCTCAATAAAAGCGGGCGACACCTTGCCCTGCTTGACCACCACCTTACCGGGAGCAAGACGGATCTCGAACAGGGCGCCACGCCCCAGCTTCATCAACCACCAGATCAGCGCAATCGCTACGATCAAGGAAATCCAGGCCATCTCCATCCCTCCCAAGGTCTTGATATCAGGCAGTATAAGCGGCTGTGCGCCCCGATTGTTTGGCGCCGATCACAGCCCCCGCGTCAGCGCAATAGCACCTCTTTGCTCAGCAATCCTTGCCCCAGCCCACCAGCGTCTCGCGATAGAGCGCCAGCAGCGCGTCATCGCGCACCGCCACCCCGACCTGCTGCGGGCGATACTCAGCCCAGTCATCGTGGGAGTGGCGCTTGCCATCGAACTTTTGCAGGGTGTGGCCGATGGCCGGGCCGCTGGTGATGACCCGCACCGGCCCTTCCCGCAGGGTAAAGAGGGTCGGGTCGATGACATAGGCAATGGCGGACGGATCGTGGACATGGCAACCGGAGAGCCCCAGCTTCTCGGAGTAGAAGCGCAGGTAGAAGCGGCTCACATCCCACAGGAAGCGGCCCGGCTCCCCCGCCTTATCCCTGAGATCATCAAGATAAGCACTGCTGAAGAAGCTCTGCTGGGTCACATCCAGCCCGATGATCACCACCGGCCAGTCGGCGGTAAAGACCCGATCGGCGGCATCGGGATCGTCATGGATATTGGCCTCGGCATAGGGGGTGACGTTGCCGCGATGGCCGTTGACGCCAAAGGCGCCGCCCATCACCACCACCTGTTTTACCAGCGAGACAATCTCGGGCGCCTGTTGCAGCGCCAGCGCCAGATTGGTCAGCGGGCCGATAGTGACGAGGGTGATCTCCCCCGGCGCGGCTTTGACCGCCTCGACAATATATTGCCAGGCGGGGCGGGGATCCGGAGCGATAGTCACCTCCCCCGCCTCCATGTCACCAAAGCCGCTCGGGCCGTGGACTATGGTGGTGGGGCCGACCGGTTCGCGCAGCAGCGGGGCAGCGGCCCCCTTGGCCACATCCGCCTTCATGCCGTACTTCTGCTTGAGCCAGAGGGCGTTGCGGGTGCCATTGGCGATGGTGGCGTTGCCATAAACGGTGGTGATGGCGAGCAGCTCGATGGCGGGGTGGGCCTCGGCAAACAGGATGGCCATGGCATCGTCGATACCCGGGTCGGTATCCAGAATGATTTTATGGGTCATGAGAAATTCCTACGGTAACAAACCCTGCGACAAAGAGGAGAGTCTACCCGGCTGGCCGCCTCGTATCCCGGCATGGGATCACAGACCGGGCCTTTGCTCCCGGCTGCGGGGGCGCTGCTGGCGACAATCTGCACAAAAAACGGCGCGACCCTGTTGCCAGCGCCGCGCCACTCATCGTTGTTCGTTATCTGCTATCTGGCACTGATCTGCCTGACTGCGCCCCTCAGTGCTTGCGATGCCAGCGCGGTGAGGTCGCCTTCTCCCCCCAGGGGGTGACGCAGGGGAGCAGCGCTCCTTCAATCACCACCTCGCTGCCCGCCAGCGCCTCGGCGATCTTCTGGTGCAGCACCCGCAGCACCTTGCCCTCGTGCTCGGCCAGAGAGTGGCCCGCGGCAAAAAACTCCGGCTGATATTGCAGCGCCAGCTTCTGGGCAAACTCATAGGTGTTGAAGCAATCCGGCATCCGCTCAACCACATCTTCAAGCCGGGCCAACAAGCTGTTCAGTTCCCTGGTCATAGTGCTCTCTCCGTGTAGGTTAATAGCCAAAAACTACCCCTTATTGGATAAGTCACCAACGAGCAAACCCCAAAAGTGTGGGGAGGCACACAGTTCTCTCTTGCGTCCAGCTCGCGATGAGCGGGATAGAGCTTGCCAGCTTTACATTCCGGTAACAAACAGCTAAATTCAGACCGACTAATCAGTCGGTCATTTTTCATGCGGAGAACAACATGGGTGCGGCGCAGCTTCAACACACTCCTGAGGATATCCTCGCCATCAAGCTCTCCTTGCCGGATCAGCTGGCACGGCTCAAGCGGGCGAGTCTGGCTCACCCCATGCCCACCCTGGCAGAACGCCGGGCACAGCTGACCAAACTCAAGCAGGCGCTGCTCGCCCACAAGGGAGAGCTGTGCAAGGCGCTGGCAGCGGATTATGGCCAGCGCAGCAACTACGACAGCCTGATCGCCGATGTGCTGCCCTGCATCATGCAGATCAACTACACCCAGAAGCGGCTCAAGCGCTGGATGCAGCCCCACCGCCGCCACACCGGCCTGCTGCTGGCCCCCGCCCGGGTCGAGGTGCACTTCCAGCCACTCGGGGTGGTCGGCATCATAGTGCCGTGGAACTTTCCGGTGATGCTGAGCCTTGGCCCCCTCATCACCGCCATCGCGGCGGGCAACCGGGCGATGCTGAAACTCTCCGAATTCACTCCTCATACCAACGCCGTGCTGCGCACCATGCTCACCAGCGTGTTTGACGAGCACGAGATCGCCATCATCGAGGGGGATGCCCAGATGGCGGCCGCGTTCAGCTCGCTCCCGTTCGATCACCTGCTCTTTACCGGCTCGACCATGGTGGGCAAGCTGGTGATGGCCGCGGCGGCGCCCCAGCTCACCTCGCTGACACTGGAGCTGGGTGGCAAGAGCCCCTGCCTCATCGCCCCCGACATGCCGGTGGCCACCGCGGTCGAGCGGATGATCTTCGGCAAGAGCCTCAACGCCGGGCAGATCTGCGTTGCCCCCGACTATGTGCTGTTGCCCCACAGCGAGGTGGGGAACTTTATCGCCGCCTATCGCAGCCACTTCAGCAAGCTCTACCCGCAGGGGCTCAATAGCGCTGACTACGGCGCCATCATCAACGATCGCCAGTATCAGCGCCTCGTCAGCTGGCTGGATGAGGCCGAGCAGGCGGGTGCCGAGCTCCACCCCTGTGGCAACCCTGCCCGCGACGACCAGCGTCGCCTGCTGGTGCCCCACCTGCTGACCGGGGTGCCCCATCATTGTCAGGTGATGCAGCAGGAGATCTTCGGCCCGCTGCTGCCGCTGATCCCCTACGACACGCTGGAAGAGGCGCTCGCCTATGTGGCCGAGCGGCCCCGCCCGCTGGCCCTCTATCTGATGAGCTTCGACCCCCAGTTGCAGGCGCGGGTGACCCGGGAGACCCACTCCGGCGGCATGGCGATCAACGAGAGCCTGTTTCAGGTGGCCGCCGACGATGTGCCGTTTGGCGGCATCGGCGCCTCCGGCATGGGCCACTACCACGGCCACGAAGGGTTCCTCACCTTCTCCAAGGCGAAAACCGTGCTGACCCGCGGCAAGTTCACCACCGGCTCCCTGATCCACCCGCCCTACCACAGCTGGATCCAGAAGCTGATGATGGCCTTTTTCCTGCGCTGATGGAGATGACCATGAACCAGGCCACCCCACCGCCATCAGCCATGACCGACAAGCGCCGCCAGATCCTGGATGCTGCCCTCGCCCTCTGCGCCGAAGATGGCCTGCAGGGTGCCGCCACCGCCCGTATCGCCAAGGCGGCCGGGGTGGCCAACGGCACCCTGTTCCACCACTTTCCGAGCAAGGAGGCGCTGATCCTCCAGCTCTATCAGGATGTGAAAACCCGGATGGGGGCCGCCATCCATGAAGCAGACCCCACCCTGCCGCTGTACGACCAGACCCGCCACTACTGGCAACTGGCGATGGAGTGGATGCAGGCTAACCCCAATGAACTCAAATTCGTGCTGGGCTTCTTTCACTCTCCGCTGCTGGCCAGACCGGCCCGCAGCCAGATCCTGAACGATGCCTTGCGTTTTCTGCCCGCCCTGCTGGCAAAGGGGCAGGCCAGCGGCGAGCTGATGCAGGCTCCCGCGCCACTGTTGCTGGAGGTGTGTCAGGGCCAGTTCCTCGCCTGCGCATCACTGTTTGTCGATCAACCGGAGCTGGGAGAGGACGACTACTGGCAAGCCAGTGCGTTCGCTCTCTTCTGGTCAGCCATCTCAGGAGCCAATCCCCATGCAAACAAGGATGTTTGAATCTGCGGCCGCCCTTGGCCGCCACCTCTGGATCATCACCCTGCTCTGGGTGGTGGGTCGCACCCTCTGCCGCGCCGCCCGCACCGACGAGGCGGTGCGCCGCGAATTGGCGCCGTTGCCGGACGGGCTGGCGATCCGCCTCGAAGTGGGCGGCATCGGCTACGCCATGAACATGCACAAGCAGGGTGGCCGCTGGTATCCCGGCGCGCCGGTCGCCCCTCATGCCACCATTCATCCACTGCGGGTGCGCTTCAAGCACCCCAATATCGCTTTTCGCACCCTGAGCTTTCGGCTCGGGGTCAATCAGGCGTTTGGTGAAAACCGGCTGCTGGTGGAGGGGGATCTGACCGTCGCCATGCAACTGGTGCGGGGGCTTGAGCAGATGCAGTCCCTGATCCTTCCCGCCTTTATCGCGCGGCCGCTGCTGCGCCACTATCCCGTCCCGACCAACAAATTCGGCCGGGCCTGCAACATCTATCTGGGTCTGGTGACCGGCTAACGCGCAAGGAGCCTTGAAATGAGCCGCTATTACGATTTCTTCTGCCCGGTCAAACTGCTGGCCGGTGAACAGGCGCTGGAGCAGCTGGCCAGCGAGCTGGCCAGCCTCGGGGCGCGTCGCCCGCTGCTGCTGACCGACAAGGGGGTCAATGCCACCGGTCTTGCCACCCTGCTGGCCAATGTGCTGGCCGAGGGGGATCTGCCGGTTGCCGCCATTTGGGACGAGATCCCGGCCGACTCCTCCACCGCTGTGGTAGAGCGGATCGCCAAACGCTATCGCGAGCTCGACTGCGACAGTCTGGTGGCGTTGGGGGGCGGCTCGGTGATCGACACCGCCAAGGCGGTGAACATTCTCACCTCCATGGGTGGCGAACATCTGCTCGACTACTCGGGCGCCGGTTGCCTGACTCGTCCCCTCAAGCCGCTGGCGGTGGTGCCCACCACGGCGGGCACAGGATCAGAAGTCACCTTGGTGGCGGTGATCAAGGATGAGGCGAGCGGCCGCAAGGTGCCCTTCACCTCCCCCTTCCTGCTGCCCCAGCTGGCGGTGCTCGACCCGCGCCTGACCCAGGGGCTGCCCCTCAATATCACCGCCGCCACCGCCATGGATGCCATGACCCATGCCATCGAGGCTTTTATCGGCACCGCCAAGAATCCGGTGAGCGATGCGCTGGCCCTGATGGCGGTGGAGAAAATCGCCAGCGCCCTGCCGCAAATCATCCACGATCCGCAGAACAAACAGCTGCGGCTGCAACTGGCAGAAGGCTCCACCCTGGCTGGCATGGCTTTCTCCAACTCCATGGTGGGGCTGGTACACGCCCTCGGCCACAGTCTGGGGGCCCGCTGCCATCTGCCCCACGGCCTGTGCATGAACCTCTTTTTGCCGACCGTGCTCGACTACAACCGCCCCGAGGTCGATAGCGAGCTGGCCCGGCTGCTGTTGCCGCTGGTGGGGGCCGAGCGCTTTGCCGCCACTCCGGCCCACCAGCGGGCGGAGGCGACCATCACCGCCATTCGCACCCTGCGCGATACCTTGTGGCAGGCGGTCAAGCTGCCGCGCACCATGAGCGAAGCGGGGGTGAGCGATCGCTCGCTACTGACCGAGATACGCGATCTGGCGATCAACGACGGCGCCATGCTGTTCAATCGCAAGGACGCCGACCGTGAGCAGTTACTTACCCTGCTGGAGCGGGCCTGGGCCTGATCCTGCCCCCTTGCCAGCACTCTTTAGCCAACACTCTTGGCTGACACTAACGCGGTGCCCGACTAGCAATCGGGCATCTTGATCTACCTCGCGATATTCACCTCACACCATGCCAAAGCACATGATATTGGCCACGGGCTCTCATTATCTGTTCTATACCTTGGCTAACAGTTATGTTGTGCCGAGAGACCCAACTTTATGCCAGAGGTGCCCACCATGAGCGACATCATTCATCAGGCCAACCAGCAGCAGTTCATCTGTATGGTGGAGGGGAAGGAGTCGAGACTGCGCTACCGGCGACTCGATGCCAAGACCATCGATGCCTACAGCACCTTCGTGCCGCCCGAGCTGCGGGTACAGGGGATTGCCGATCAGCTGGCGCGCGCCTTCTTCAACTGGACTCAGGCGGAGGGGCTCACTATAGTGCCGAGCTGCCGTTACATTGATGTCTGGTTACGCCGCAATGCCAACAACTGAACCTCTGAATACCGCCCTCGAACAGCAATGCCAAGCCAAAACCGAAGCCCTGCTGCGGGCTGATCCGCAGCGGATGGCCTGCCTGCAAGCCGCCGCCGAGCTCAATCTGCCCGATTGGGCGCTGGGAGCCGGCTTTATCCGCAACCTCATCTGGGATCACCTTCACCACAAGGCGGTGCCCACCCCGCTCAACGATATCGACCTTATCTATCTCGATAAAAACGATCCGCAAGGATTGGCCGAGGCGGAACACGAAGCCTGGCTGGCCAAACGGCTGCCGGGTCAGCAGTGGGAGGTGCGCAATCAGGCCCGTATGCACACGCGGCAGCTGGTAGCACCGTTTGCCAGCAGTCTGGAGGCGCTGAGCCACTGGGTCGAAGTGCCGACCTGCATCGGCGTGCGCCTCACCCGGGATGGCGAGTTCGAGTGGCTCGCCCCCTACGGCTTTGCCATCAACTGGTCGCTGCAAGTGAGTGCCAACCCCAGATGTCGCCAGGACAAACAGATTTTTACCCAGCGCATCAAGGAGAAACGCTGGCAGGCTATCTGGCCTGACCTTCAGGTAAACTGGCCATAACCTGATTGCAATCTTTCGATAACCTTGGGCACACTAGGGGAAAAGCTGGTTGTAACTCAATGGGTTAAATAATGCGCGACTTCTTCTCTCTCGAACGCTGGCTACCGGGCCTCGCTGCCCTGCTGCAATACCAGCGCGCCTGGTTGATGCCAGACCTTCGCGCCGGACTCTCGGTGGCGGCCGTGGCGCTGCCTGTCGCCATCGCCTATGCCGAACTCGCCGGGGTGGGCGCCATCGTCGGCCTCTACTCCTGCATCCTGCCCATGCTGGTCTACGCCCTGTTTGGCACCTCCCGCCAGCTGATTGTCGGCCCCGATGCGGCCACCTGCGCGGTCATTGCCGCCGTGGTGACACCGCTGGCCGCCGGTGACCCGACCCGCCACTGGCAACTGGTGATGACCATGACCGCCATGACCGGCTTCTGGTGCCTGATTGCCAGCCGCTTCAAGCTGGGAGTGCTGGCGGACTTCCTCTCCCGCCCGATCCTGATGGGGCTGCTCAACGGGGTGGCCATCACCATCATGGTGGGCCAGCTCTCCAAAATCTTCGGCTTCACCTTTAGCGAACGTTACCTCATCGAGCGGATCGCCAGCGGGGCCACCTATATTACCCAGACCCATCTACCGACCCTGGCCATGAGTCTGGTGGCCCTGCTTACCCTGCTGCTGGCCAAGCGCTACAAACCGGCATGGCCCTCCTCCATGGTGGCCATGGTGGTGACCGCTGCGCTGGTGTGGGGCTTCAATCTCGGCCAGTTTGATATCGCCACCCTGGGGGCGGTGGGCTCCGGCCTTCCCGCGTTCCAGATGCCGGAATTTCCTCCCGGCCTGATGCGGGAGCTGGTGCTGCCGGCCCTTAACCTGGCCATGGTGAGCTTCGTCTCCATGATGCTGACCGCCCGCAGCTTTGCCGCCAAGAACGGTTACGAGATAGACGCAGACAAGGAGTTCCGGGCCCTTGGCATGGCGAACCTCGCCTCCGCGGTCTCGCAGGGCTTTGCCATCAGCGGGGCAGATTCACGCACCGCAGTCAACGATGCCAACGGTGGCAAGAGCCAGCTGGTCTCCATCATCGCCGCGGCGGTGATCGCCCTCATCACCTTCTATCTGACGGCGCCGCTCAAATACATTCCCACCGCCGCCCTCGGGGTGGTGCTGGTGATGGCCTCCCTGTCGCTCACCGATTTTCGCGGTCTCTGGGCGCTGCGCAACTCCGATCGCTCCGCGTTCTGGCTGGCACTGGTCACCTTTATCAGTGTGCTCACCATGGGGGTGATCCCGGGGATCACCCTCGCCGTGCTGCTGGGGCTGTTCCAGTTCCTGCGCAATGTGATGCGCCCCACCGATCAGCTGCTCGGCATGGATGACGAGGGGGTAGTACGCACCCTGGGAGACAACGAACAAGCCAAGGCGATCCCGGGCATTCTGGTCTATCGCTTCAACTCGCCGCTGACCTACTTCAACGCCCCCTACTTCAAGCGGCGGGTGCTGGCCTTGCTGGTGCAGGATCCCCACAATCCCAAGTGTCTGGTGATCGATGCGGTCGCCTGCTTCACCCATCAGGACATCAGCGTGATGAGCATGGTGGGAGAGCTGCACAAAGAGCTGAAACGGCGCGGCATCCATATGGTGATGGCGGGTCGCCACGGCCAGATGACCCACTGGCTAAAGCAGGCTGGCGTGCGGGTGGGCGACGAGGGGATCATCCTCTGCCCCGATATGTATCAGGCTCTGCGCCTGACCCGCTGCTACCGCGAGCCGGTGTTCAAGGATGATGCGGTGGTGGAGAGCACCACTGATGCCATCCGCTCCAACTGGCCGCAGGATGATGCCCTGCCCGACTCGGCTCGCCTCACCTTGCCAAGCGAACAGGAGGCGGGCGCCACGCCTGCCTGATCCCTTGGCCGATGCAATCCTGCACAAGGATTGCACCAGCCTTGGCCTTGGTGTTAAATGCGCCCCCAGAGGGCACTCCCCCGTGCCTTCCCAGCTGTTGGACATGCCATGCAATCTCAATCCCACGCAGGCCCGGGCACCCTCTTTGCGCTGACCTGGCCGCTCTTTATCGATCTCGCCCTGCACTTTCTGACCGGCGCCCTCAACACCTTCATGGTGGGTCATGTCTCCTATCAGGGAGTGGCGGCGCTGGCGGTCGGCAATCAGGTGTTCGATCTCGCCATCACATTGTTCAGCTTCGTCAGCATCGGTACCAGCGTGGTGATCACCCAGTATCTGGGGGCCGGCGATCGGGAGAAGAGTCGGGTGGTGATCCACACCGCTATCGGCTTCAACCTGCTGATCGGTCTGGTGGCCGCCATCGGCGTGATGGCAGGCGCCAGCACCATGCTGGCGCTGATGAACCTGCCCGCCAACCTGATGAGCGACGGGACGCTTTACTTGCAGATCATCGGTCTCTGCCTGTTACCGGAGGCCGCAGCCCTCTGTCTGGCAGCCACCCTGCGCGCTCACGGCCACACCCGTCAGGCGATGTATGTGACCCTCATCGTCAACCTCATCACCTTCGTCGGCAACCTGCTGCTGCTCTACGGCTGGTTCGGCCTGCCCCAGCTTGGTGTCGCCGGTGTCGCCATCAGCACGGTCGCGGGCCGACTGGTGGGCGTGGTGCTGCTGGTGTGGCTGGTGGCCCGCAAGACCGGCATTCGACTGGTGGTGCGCGATATCGTCCACCCCAGCCGGGAGATGCTGGGCAAGGTACTCCATATCGGCCTGCCGGCGGCAGGGGAGAACCTCTCCTGGATGCTGCAGTTTATGGTGGTGACAGCCTTTGTCGGACTGCTGGGGGACAAGGCGCTGGCGACCCAATCCTACTTCTTCCAGATCTGCCTGTTTATCCTGCTGTTTGGCCTCTCCATCGGCCTTGGCAACGAGATCATCATCGGTCATCTGGCGGGGGCCAGACAGTTCGATCGCGCCTATCAGCAGCTGCTCAAGAGCCTCAAGCTGGGGTTGGCAGTTACCTGCGTCATCGCCGTGGCGGCTGCCCTCAATGGCCGCACCATCATCAGCCTCTTTACCGATGATGCCGACATCATCACCCAGGTGGCGCAACTGTTTCTTATCAGCCTTATCCTCGAACCCGGCCGCACCTTCAATCTGGTGGTGATCAACGCCCTGCGGGCCACCGGGGATGCCCGTTTCCCCCTCTACATGGCGTTGCTCTCCATGTGGGGAATTGCCGTGCCACTCTCCTATTTCCTCGGTATCATGCAGGGTTATGGACTGGTCGGTATCTGGCTGGCGCTGGCCTGCGACGAGTGGGTGCGCGGTCTGGCCATGTTCTGGCGCTGGCGCAGTCGTCGCTGGCAAAACAAAATTCTTGTTGAAACAAAAGCGGAATCACAATGAAGAAGATAGGACTCTTGCTGGCTGCCATCCTGCTCAGCCCCCTGGCCATGGCGCAAACTGCCCCTGCCGCTCCCAAGGCTCAAGCCACCCAGACCTGGTATGTGGCCCCCATCGCCATCGATGAAACCAGCGACGCCCAGAAGGCGCTGACCAAGGACTTCATGGCCCAGATGATCAAGACCATCAAGATCAACGAGTACCAAACCGGCAAGGCGGTGGGCAACACCAAGAAGCCCAAGTGGCTGATCCGCACCAAGCTGATGCCCGCCAGCAACGAGCCGCTGGTCGGCAAGAAGCACCCTCAGGGTCTCACCTACGGCAAGGGCAACCCGACCCAGGAGATCGTCGGCGAGCTGCTGATGAACGACACCCTGGTGGCCCACATCGGTCAGGGCTGGCGTGAGCCAATCGTCCCGGGCACGCCGGTGGCTGACAAGCTGAGCATCGCCAACTATCGCTACGCCATCGGGGATCAGGCCAAGTCGGCGGATCTGGAAGAGCTGGCTGCCCAGATTGGCTTTGAAGCGGGCAAGGTGATCCACCGCGATGGCAAGCCGCTGCCCGAGAAGAAAAAGAAAAAAGAGCCGGCGGACGAAGAAAAACAGTAACGTCGCCAGCACCCAGACAAAGGGGCCACACGGCCCCTTTATTGATCCTGTCCTCTCACGCCAGCGCCGCCCCTGTTGTGACTTACCGCACAGTTTTGTGCACCATTCAGATTGATAAATCACTTATCTTGTTTTGATTCAACAAGTTATAAATATCCCGCCAAATACTCCAAATGATTGCCCCCAAATTCGATCAGGATCACATTTATCCCCGGCACTAAGGGGTAGCTTTGGTCTTACAGGCACAATCAAACGAAACCAAGGAGGTTCCATTACATGTTCCCAGAGTACAGAGAACTCATCTCGAAACTTAAGAGCAGTGATGTCCATTTCCAGAAGAAGTTTGACTTGCACAACGACCTGGATGCGGAGATTAGAAAGTTGGAAAAGCATCACGCCAGCGACTATAGCGCCGAGGTGAGAGATCTGAAAAAACAGAAACTCAAACTGAAAGAGGAGATATACGACATCCTCAAACAACATCCACACTAGATGCCTCGAAGAATACCCGGATAAGCAATTTATCCTCCAGCCCGGCCCAAGAGCCGGGCTTTTTGTCGTTTCAGTCAATTAGTTGGCGCCCGTGCCTACCGACATTGCCGGTTGTTTGTTACATTTCCCTTTGGAATTCAAGGTATAACGGTGATGGTAACATGAGCATAAAACGATCTTTTTATCATCTCTTGCTGCTTTGCCTGTTCGCATTGAGCCACCCTCTGCGGGCTCAGGAGCCTGAGCTGGAGCTGTGGCACTCCCAGCAGGCCGGTTACGTGATCGACGAGGTGATCGCCCGCTTCAATCAGGAAGGCAACCACAGCGTGCGGGTCACCCAGATCGAACCGGGCAAGATCAAGGCGGATCTCCTGCTGGCGGCGCAAGCCAGGGGGCTGCCCGATCTGATGCTGATCCCGTCCGACTTTATCGGTCTCTATCGCCAGATGGCCCTCGCCCCCCTCCCCGCCGAGTGGTTTTCCCCCACACTGATGGCCAGCGCCCTGCGTTATGTCACCCTCGACAGTCAACACTGGGGCATGCCCATGATGCAGGGCAACCACCTGATGCTGTTTTACAACAAGAAGCTGGTCTCGGCGCCGGTGACCCAATGGCAGCAACTGGCTGCCATCACTCCGGCCCTCAAGGCCAAGGGGGTCTACCCCGTCAGCTGGCCCTATCACGACATGTACTACTTCGCCGCCTTTTTGCACACCTTTGACGGCTCGCCGGTGACCGAAGGGCGCATCACCCTCGACACCCCGGCCATGGTGCAGGCGCTGGAGGCCTACCGCACCGTCGCCAGCGAACAGTGGATCGATCCCGACTGCGACTATGACGCCGCCCTCGCCCGCTTCAACGAGGGCAAGAGCGCCTACCTCATCAACGGAGACTGGGCTTTCAATGATCTGGTGAAAAACATGGGGGATCAGCTGGGGGTCGCCCTGCTGCCCCACTGGCAGACGCGCCCCATGCACTCCATGAGCGGCGCCTACGTGATGGGCGCCTCCCGCTGGGCGATGGACGATGAGGACCGGCAGCCCGTCATCAAGGCGCTGATGGCCTTTATCCAGCGTGAGGATATCCAGCAGTTCATCTATCGACAGGGGGCGCTACTGCCGGTCAATCAGCAGGCCTTTGTCGCCATCAGCCACAACCCCACGCCTCGGGAAAAAGTACTGCTGGAACAGTTCACCCTCACCACCCCCATGCCCTCCGACAGCGCCATGTCCATTGCCTGGCAAGCGATGGATAAAGGGTTCGAGCGCTTTAAAGAAGGGATCAGTGCCGCCGACACCGCCCACTACATGCAACAGCTGGCCGATCAGCAGTACCGGCAGGTCAAAGCACCATGAACCATCGCACCGTTCGGCTCGGCCCGACCCTCATCATCATTCTGTTCACTGTGGCCCTGCTGCCGGCGCTGCTGGCCAGCGTGGTGTTGCTGACCCGCCAGCACCAGATCATCGCCCAGAGCGAGCAGTCACAGCTGGAGCGGGCGCTCACCAGCATGACCCGCGAAGCCCGCTTTCGCAGCGAGATGATCGGCACCCAGATCAATCAGCTCAGTCAGGATCGGGTGCTCCATCAGGCCCTCGACAACTTCCTCTTCTCCAGCCATGCCCGGCTGGCACTGGCCGCCTTCATCAAGTCCAACAGCCTGCTCACCTCTGCCTACCTCATCAATGACAAGGGGCTGGTGGTGGAGTACATCAATGGCCAGGCCTCCCACCTCGAATCGAGCAATCTGATGCCGCAGCTGATGGCCTGGAGCAAGACCCGCGAGGCGAAACAGGGCAAGCATCTGCTGCTGCCCGTCGATGATCCCGTGCTGGTCGGCGATATGGAGCAGAACCGCAGCGGCGGGCTGGCACTGGTAGCCCCCATCTATCGCAATCACCAGCGTGCAGGGGTGATGCAGACCCCTTCCGGCTTCGTGATGGCCATCCTCCCCTGGCGACAGATGGCCCAACTGCTGGAGCCCTATCTCAAGGGGAGCGAATATCTGGTGATCTCCCAGGGCGAGAACCGTCTCTACGAAGGGGCTCACCAGAGCGCCAACGCGATGGATGACAGGGAGCCAAGCAAGATGGCGCACCCCCTGGTCATTGGCTGGCCCCAGTTGGAGCAGGAGATCACCCCCACCATCACCCTCTACAGCTACAGCGATGACAGGGTCAGCGAGCTCAACAAATCCCAGCAGCTGCTGACCGGCAGCATTGTCGGCATGTTGCTGCTGGTGGCCATCGGCTGCGTCTGGCTCACCCGCTGGCTCACCCGACCGCTGCGTTCACTGGCGGCGCTGGTGCGCAGCTATGGCCAGGGCAACTACCAGCAACAGCAAGCACCGCTGCGCTTTGTCGAGTACGACGAGGTACGCCAGTTGCTGCAGGAGATGGCCTACACCATCTCGGATCAGGTGCGGGCGCTCTACCAACAAAACGAACAGCTGCAGCGCGCCAATAGCGAGAAAGAGGCCTTCAACCAGCGGCTGCTCGGTTTCAACGACGAGCTGGAGCAAGAGGTGGCCTCGCAAACGACCGCCCTGCGCTCGGCCCTGAGCCGGGAGGAGCGCAGCCGCCATGTCCTGCAATCCTGGCTGCAGTTCGGCCTGCATCAGCAGCTCGATATCGATATTGCCGAGCTGGCCAGCTCTGCCCTGTTGCAGCTCTCCCAGCTCTATCCCGGCCACCGCTGGGGGCTGGTGATCCGCCGCGACGGAGAGCCTCACTACTCCCTGACCCAGGGGGTGGATGCCCCCCTGCGGGATGCCCTGCAGGAGAAGCTGGCCCAGCTGATAGATGAAGAGATCAGACACTCCGAATGCCAGTGGGATAACACGATCTGGAAGATCATGACCCTGCCCGGCAGCCAGAGCGGCGTGCTGTTTGGCTATCTGATGGTGAGCGCCGAAGGGTTGGAGTCCGAAGACAGGGCCATCTTGCGGCTGTTTGCCAAGCAGCTGGCGGTGGGCATCGAGGGGCGACTCTTTACCGATGAGCTGGCGCGGGTCGCCCGCACCGACAACCTCACCGGGCTGCCCAACCGGCAGGCGTTCGAAGAGGCCTTCCATCACTATCAGGCGGTGCTGGCGCGCCATCCCGAGCGTCACCTCGCCCTCTTCATGCTCGATCTCAACGGTCTCAAACGTACCAACGACCAGTATGGACACGAGGCGGGCGACGCCCTGCTGATCCAGATGGCTCGCCAGCTGCGCACCCTCTGCCGGCAGGATGAGAAGATCTTCCGCATCGGTGGCGACGAGTTCGTGCTGCTGGCGGAGGCGGATCACCTTGCCAGCCAGCGGCTGGCAGCACGACTGGAAGCAAGCCAGCACCACGCCACCGTGCAGCATGGGGAGCACAGCTTCCCGCTGCGTTTTGCCATCGGCTGGAGCAGCAGCGACCAGACCCCGTTGGCAGAGCTGAGCCGGGTAGCAGACGATGCCATGTATGCCGACAAGGCGCGCTTCTATCAGGAGCAGCAGTAAAACTGGATGCCTCCGGCGTTGGCGAGCCTTTCGCCAACCCCCTGATGACCTCGCAAAAATGGCGCGCAACGCTAGACGCGGCGCGGGCCATGACTAAGATAGGGGCTCTTGATGTTTCGATTCGGAAGGGAGTAGGAAATGGAGTTAGTACTTGGCCCGCTGGAGGCCCGCGTCATCGGCTGTCTGATTGAAAAAGAGATCTGCACCCCGGATCAATATCCCCTCTCCCTTAATGCGCTGGTCAACGCCTGCAACCAGAAGAGCAACCGCGAGCCGGTGCTGGAGCTCTCCGAGCTCGATATCCGCGCCGTGGTGGACGAGCTGATCCGCAAGCGGCTGGTGGTCAACACCGCCGGTTTCAACGCCCGGGTGCCCCGCTACCAACACAGATTCTGCAACACCGAATTTGGCGAGCTGAAATTCAGTGCCCAGGAGCTCGGCATCGTCTGCGAGCTGCTGCTGCGCGGCCCGCAAACCCCGGGGGAGCTGCGCTCGCGCACCAACCGCCTCTGCAGCTTCGATGATGTCACCGAAGTGGATGCGGTGCTCGGCGCCCTTATCGAACGTGGCCCCTACGTGGTCAAGCTGCCGCGCGAGCCGGGCAAGCGCGAATCCCGCTACGCCCATCTGTTCAGCGGCGAAGTGGATATTCAGGCGATGATGGATGCCGCTCCGGCAGCAGCCTACGCCTCTCCTGCCGCCGATCGCCTGAGCGAACTGGAGCAGGAGGTGAGCGAACTCAAGAGCCGTCTCGCCGCCATGGAAGCTCGGCTGGCGGCGCTGGATGGTCAGGGCTGATCGCCTTTACCATCGCCAATCTCTATCAGGGAGCCGGGGCTGATGTCCCCGGCTCCCTGCGTTTTTTCATCGTGAGGAAGTGCCCGTGATCACCCTGATTAAAGAGTCTGACCACCAGAAGATGCCCTGGAAAAACCAGCAGGGCACCACCAGCCAGATCCTCATCTCCCCCAAAGGGACGAGCCTTGCCAAACTCGACTTTGACTACCGGCTAAGCTCGGCCCCCATCAAGAGCGCGGGTCCCTTCTCCCCCTTTCCCGGCTATCAGCGTATTTTGCTGCCGGTGAGCGGGGCTGGCTTTGTGCTCAACGGCCACCCCTACGCCACCTTCGAGGCGGCGCACTTTAGCGGCGATGAGGAGACCCACTGCGAGCTGCTGAAAAAAGAGGTAACCGATCTGGGGCTTATCTACCATCCGGATCGCATCAGCGCCAACGTGCGGGTACTGAACCTCCCCTTCCCGCTGACCCTTACTCTCGAGCCAGAGAAGACCTACCTCTGCCACCTGCTGAGCGGCCAGCTGACCGTGCAGGGCAAAGAGGTGGCCATCAACGAGACGCTGGTGGTGACCGGGGAAGAGAGCATTCACTTCGAATGCCAGAAGAAGACCGCCATCGCCTTCTTTACCCTGCAGGCCAAATAGCGCGAAAGTCGGCGGTGTGCAGCCATGCCATGCCACACACAAGCAGCAGAGATGAAAAAGCCGGGTAATCCCGGCTTTTGCTATTGAGGCAACCGGCTCGATGCCGGTTATCGCCTTAGTTGACCTTGAAGGCGCCCTTCATCATGGCGAAGTGGCCGGGGAAGGAGCAGAAGAAGGTGAGATCCTTGCCCGCCAACCCGTCGGTCTTGAAGGTGACGCTGCTGCTCTCGCCGCCGCCGATCAGCTTGGTGTGAGCCAGTACACGGGGATCATCCTTGGGCAGGTAGTCATTCTCGGCCCCGGCGCTCATCCCGGCAGTCGCCACGGTCTGATAGTCGGCGGTGCTGGCCAGCACCCAGTTGTGGCCCATGGCGGTAGCAGGCAGCTTGCCGGTGTGGTTCAGGGTGACCGTCACCTCTTTGCAGGTGGCCGGTACGCTCATCTCTTTGAGGTTGTACTGCATGGCATCATTGCCTTCGATGACCAGTGCACACTCATCCGCCAGCACGGGGGCAGCCAGGGTACTCAGCAACAGCAGGGTAATCGCCTTTTTCATCATCTTCTCCTTTGATTGGCAATTGATGACAACGACTTGGCGGATGCGGTTAACGCTTCGCAAAGATGCCGTCTAAATCAACCTTCATTTTACTCAATTGTCTTCAATCGGCTATGGCTTTTGGCCAAAGCTGCGGGCCAGGTCACCAGATGGTGCTGCACTCGCCAAGATATCCCCTCACGGATGGACGATACGACCCGCTCCAGCCACAGGTTCAAAACTGTTTAATTTTTTTCTGCCTTTTTCCTTCCGATTGCCCCTATCAGGGCTCGCCCGGCGGGCGCCCCTTGGCTAAGCTAGCGCCCCGATATGAACCTTCTCCAGATGAGAGCGCCGGATGATTGCGATAACCCCCGTGGCGGCCCTGCGCGGCCTGCTGCTGACCCTGCTGCTGGCGCTGGCCGGCTGCCAGCCCACCCCGCCTGCCCAGACCCGCATTCAGGGCAAGACCATGGGCACCTACTATGTGGTGACCCTGAGCGATAGCTACCCCGGTGGGGAGTCCGCCCTCAAAAGCGACGTAGAAAGCTTGCTGGCTCGGATGAACAAGGAGATCTCTACCTACGATCCGGGCTCGCTCATCTCCCGTTTCAATCAGGGGCCCGCCAACACCCCGTTTGCCATCCCGCCCGCCATGGCCATCATCGTCCAGCAGGGCCTTGATGCCGGTCGGCTGACCGACGGCAAGCTGGATGTGACCGTGGGGCCTCTGGTCAATCTGTGGGGCTTTGGCCCCGACAAACGGCCGGTCAAGCGACCCGATGAGGCAGCTATCGCCGCCGCCCGCCAAAAGGTGGGCATCGACAAGCTGCTCCTGACCCCGCAGGGGGATCACTTCCTGCTCGAAAAAACGATCCCGGATCTCTATCTCGACCTCTCCACCCTCGGCGAAGGGGCAGCCTCCGACGAGATTGCCGCCCTGCTCGAGGGCAAGGGGGTACACAACTACCTGATCGAAGTAGCCGGCGCGGTGCGCAGCAAGGGCAACAACAGCAAGGGATCGCCGTGGAGAGTGGCCATCGTCGAACCCTCCGATCAGCCGGGGGCGTTTTCCGATATCGTCATCCCCAACGGCATGGCGCTCAGCACCGCAGGCAGCTATCGCAACTACTACGAGCTGGATGGCCAGCGTTACTCCCATATCATCGACCCCGCCACCGGTCAGCCGGTCACTCACAAGCTGGTCTCCGCCAGCGTGATCACCCCGACCGCGCTGGAGGCCGATGCCCTCGATACCGCCCTGATGGTGATGGGCCCCGAACAGGCGATGGAATTTGCCAGACAGCACCAGCTGGCGGTCTATCTCATCGTCAAAACCGAACAGGGATTCAAGGCCGAGTACACGCCGCAATTTGCCCCCTATCTAGCAGAGAAGCGGGCAGAAAAACACTCCTGAACATAAGGCCCCGAGAACGGGGCCTTATCATTAGGGGTCATTGATAACGGGTTATTCGATGGTCACCCGATGAGGTGCCGGGGTTTCCACCTGCTTGGGCAGTTGCAAGGTGAGGATGCCGTTCTCGAACCTGGCGCTGACCTTGTCCAGCGCCACCTCGACCGGCAGCTCCAGGGTGCGCGAGACACTGCCGAAGTAGCGTTCACTGCGCAGGGTTCGCTCATCCTTGTTCTCGCAGTCAAACTGGCGGATCTCCGCCTTCAGGGTCACCTGCTTGCCATGGATATCCACATGAATATCCTCCTTGGCGACGCCCGGCAGCTCGGCCTGCAACAGATAGTTGTCATCACTCTCTTTCAAATCCAGCCTGATCTGGCTCGGTAGCGGATCCCCGTGCAGGGGACGAATATAGAAGCCGGACGCCATATCGCGAAACAGGTCATCGAACAGACTGGTACGGCTCGGTAACAGACTCATTTTTGCTCCCTCCCTGATTGTTCCATGGACAGATGCTGGCCCTGATGCCTGCCTGATAGGGTCTACAGCTGACCGGAGCGTCTCTCCGGCCCCCTCTATCAGTCTAAAAAGCGCGCCGCAGGCTTCCACCCCATCTGAACTTTATTTGATATGGATCAACCACATGGCCCCGATAAATCCGGAAAAAACGTGACCCGTGAACAGAAAGCGAGGCGACAAAAGCACATTGATTGCCACTTCACGCGCTTTGGTGGCACACTTTCCCTCATCAGCCCGCAGCGCCTCGACCCAGACAGATGCAGACACCTGAACAAGAGCCAGAAAAAAAGAGCCCAGCCAAGCCCCAACGCATTCTGATGGTCAATGAGCAGCGCTCGTTTCAGGTGATGATGAAGGCGATGCTGATCAATCTGGGGATCAGCAACATCACCTACTCCAATACCGCCGAGGATGCGCGGCGCCGCTGCCAGAAGGGCAGTTTCGACATTTATCTCATCGATTACGATCTGGGGGTCGGCGAAAACGGTCGCCAGCTGCTCGAAAGCCTGCGCGACAAAGATCTGATCCCGCCCCAGAGCGTGGTGATCATGGTGAGTGGCGACAGCTCCCGCGCCATGGTGCTGAGCGCGCTGGAAGCCGAACCCGACGAATACCTGATGAAGCCCTTCTCCCAGGAGCAGTTCTCGTTTCGCCTCAAACGCGCCCTCGCCCGGCGCAACGCCCTGGCCAGTGTCTTTAGTGCGCTGGCCGATGACAATCTGGCGGCCCTCATTACCGCCTGCGCCGAGCGGGCCGATGCGGTGCCCCGTTTTGCCAACTACTGCCGCTGCCTGCAGGCCGATACCCACCTCAAGCTGGGTCAGGCACAAGAGGCGCGTGCCCTGATGCGCCAACTGCTGGCCGGGCAAGAAAACAGCTGGGCCCGCCTGACGCTGGGCAAGGCGTGCAACACCCTCGGGCTCCACGAGGAGGCAGTCAGCCATCTGCAGGCGACCCTCAAGAATACCCCGCTGATGGTGGAGGCCCACCTCTGGCTGGCAGAGTCCCTGCTGGCCCTCGGCCATGACGAGCAGGCGCAGCAGGAGCTCAGACGGGCGGTGGGTATCTCCCCCCAGTCGGTGCAACTCTCCCGCCGACTGGCGGAGGTGTGCCTGCAGCGCCACGACTACGCCCAGGCCAAGGATGTGCTGCTTGCCCTCATCGATCTGTCGCGCAACTCGATCCATCGCACCCCCCACTATCTGGGGGCCTATATCCAGACCCTGACCCTCTACGCCCTCAACAGCAACGACAGCTACCACATCGCCAACCTGCAAAAGCAGGTCAATTCGGCCCTGTCGCGCATCCGCGATTCGTTGATGATGTCGGAGTTCAACTACCCGGTGTTCGAGCAAATCTGTCAGGCCCGGGTGCAAATTGCGCTGGGGGAGCTGCTCAAAGGTAAGAAGATGCTCTATCGCGCCAACCAGAACTGGCTCGATGAACCGGCCACCATGCCCCCCGCCCTGCTCGGCGAGACCATCCTCGCCCTCTACCAACTCGGCGAGTTCGAATATGCCGAGAGCCTGCAGGGGCTGCTGGCGGAAGACGAAGACCGGCTGCTCACCACCTGCATTCAGGCAACCCGGGATGACAAGACGGTGCTGGAGCGGCGTCAGCGCTACCAGCAGCTCAACGATTTGGGGATCAAGGCCTATCAGAGCGGCGAGCTGGAGCAGGCCCTCGGCCATTTTCGCGAAGCCCTGCGCCGCGCCCCCGCCAATACCGGTGCGGCCCTCAACAAGATCCAGGTGCTGCTGCAACTGATGCAGAAAAACCGCAAGAGCCCGGAATTTGGCGCCGAGTGCAAAGACACCCTGGACGTGCTCGACGGCATTCCCCTCAACCCGGCCCAACAGGAGCGTTTTCGCAAGTTACGTCAGGAGTTCAACCAGTTCAGCTAAGACGCCGCCACGCCCCCTTTTCCCCGCCTATGCTGAAACCAGTCCGGCAATGCGAGGGAAACGAAGATGGCGATGTGTCGTTATCTGGTGGCCGATGGCCGCCACTGCAGTGAAGAGGCTGGCGAGCACGAGCTCTGCCACTGGCATGATCCCCACAGACCCCATCAGGAAGCCCACACCGCCGAGGCGCTCGAGCAGTACGTTCGCGCTGGCGGTCTCTGCCACGGCCTGCAGTTGTCACGGGCCAATCTGGCTGGCCTCAATCTGGTCAACAAGGAGTCCGATCAGGGATTTTTGCTGGAGCAGTGCAACCTCTATCGCGCCAACCTGCGCGGTGGCCACCTCTACGGCCTGCGCATGAAGGGCGGCAGCCTGATGAAGGCCGATCTCAGTGATGCCAACCTCCAGTGCGCCACCCTCGATGACGTCAACCTGCTCGGCATCCGCTGGCACAACACCCGGCTCGACAACATGCAGACCGGCAAACGGGTGATGCAGGATCGCAAGGGGCGGCGCGAACGGGATCCCAAACAGGCACGCATCTGGTTCAAGGAGGCGGAAGAGACCTACCGGGATCTGCGCAAAGCCTCCGAGGCGCAGGGGATCTTCACCATGTCCGGCAACTATATCCAGCAGGAGCTCACCATGCGCCGGCTGCAACTGCCGCTCTGGTCGAGCCAGCGCTTCACCTCCTGGGTGGTCGATCTGTTCTGCGGCTATGGCGAGGCCCCGATGCGGGTGGTGCTCTTCTCGTTGCTGCTCATCTTCATCTGCAGCATTTTCTACTTCTTCTGCGGCCTCAACTTCTCGGGCACCCACCTTATCTACCGACCGGATGCCCCCTTCGAGCAGAACGCCATCTTCCTGCTCGAATGTCTCTACTACAGCGTGGTCACCTTCACCACCCTGGGCTATGGCGACTTTACCCCGGTCGGCCTATCAAGGCTCTTCGCCGCCTTCGAGGCCTTTACCGGCAGCTTCACACTGGCGCTGTTTGTGGTGGTCTTTGTCAAAAAGATGACCCGCTGACGTCTCTCCCTGCCAAGCGGGCCGACCACTGGCACAGGCCCGCGCCCCGAACTTGCATCCACCGCCGATTCCTAGTCCAATAGCGACTTATAAAAATGACATGAGCATCCCGGACATGAAGATCATCTCTTTCAATATCAACGGCCTGCGCGCCCGTTTGCACCAACTGCAAGCCATCATCGACAAACACCAGCCCGATGTGATCGGCCTGCAGGAGATCAAGGTGCACGATGAAGCCTTCCCGCTGGCCGATGTGGAGGCCATGGGCTATCACGTGGAGTTTCACGGCCAGAAGGCCCACTACGGGGTCGCCATCATGAGCAAGCAGAAGCCGATCAAGGTGGAGAAAGGCTTCCCCACCGACGATGAAGAGGCTCAGCGCCGGATGATCATGGCCACCTTCGAGCGCGAAGACGGCTCCCTCATCAAGGTAATGAACGGCTACTTCCCGCAGGGTGAAAGTCAGGATCACGAGACCAAGTTCCCGGCCAAGCAGAAGTTCTACGAGGATCTGCAGCACTATCTCGAGACCAACCACACCCCGGACGACCAGCTGGTGCTGATCGGGGATATGAATATCTCCCCCACCGATCTCGACATCGGCATCGGCGAGGCAAACCGCAAGCGCTGGCTGCGGGATGGCAAGTGCTCCTTCCTGCCCATCGAGCGCGAATGGATGGAACGGCTGAAAGGGTTCGGCCTCACCGACACCTTCCGCGCCGCCAATCCCACCGAGTGCGAGCGCTTCTCCTGGTTTGACTACCGCTCCAGAGGCTTTGACGAGAACCGCGGCCTGCGCATCGACCTCATCATGGCCTCCGACGCCCTCAAGGACAGCGTGACCGAGACCGGCATCGACTATGAGCTGCGCGGCATCGAGAAACCCTCCGACCACGCCCCCATCTGGGCCTGCTTCGCCTGATGCGATGCACGGTTAACCGCTAAGCAGCGGCGCGTTCACCAATCTGTGAAGCGGCTCGCGGTTGCTTGCGATAAAAGGGCGTAAACAGCCTATCCAGACAAGGTGCCTCAGGGCACCTTCTTTTTGCAGCAAGGAGTGCCTGACGTGACTACCCCTCACCTTCCCCTCTCCCCCGCCCGTTTTCTGGCCCTGCGCCTGTTGCCGGGGGAGGACCTGATCGCCGGATTGCGCACGCACATGGCCCAACACGGCCTGCAGGCTGCCTGGATCGCCGGGGCGGTCGGCAGTCTGACCCACGCCCATCTGCGCTATGCCGCCCGGCCCGATGGCACCCTGCTGGAGGGGGCCTTCGAGGTGATCGCCCTCGGCGGCACCCTGGACCCGGAGTGCGAACACCTGCACCTCTCCCTCTCTGACGAGCAGGGATTGATGCGAGGTGGCCATGTGCTGCCCGGTTGCCGGGTCCGCACCACCCTCGAACTTGTGATTGGCGAGCTGGAGGCGTACCGTTTCACCCGAGCCCCCTGCCCCCACTCCGGCTATGAAGAGCTGCTCATTACCCCCAGAACCTTGTGAGGATCACTATGTCCGTCAGTAAACTCTCCAGCTACAACCTGGCCTTTATGGTCATCTGCATCGCCATCAACATGGTGGCGGGACAGGCGGTCTCCATGCTCAAGCTGCCTATCTTCCTCGACTCCATCGGGACTGTGCTCTGCGCCATTCTGGCGGGCCCCTGGATGGCAGTCGCCACCGGTCTGCTCACTAACCTGCTGTGGGGACTGCTCACCGGCCCCATCGCCGCAGCATTTGCCCCGGTCGCCATGATGATTGGCCTCAGTGCCGGTCTGATGGCGCGCGCGGGCTGGTTCAACAATCTGCCCAAGGTGGTGGTGAGCAGCGTGGTGATCACCCTGGCGCTCACCCTGGTGGCCATTCCCATCCGCTCCTACCTGTTTGGTGGCGCCACCGGCAGCGGTGCTGACTTTATGGTTGCCTACCTGCACGCCATGGGCAGCGATCTGCAGGAGTCGGTCGCCGTCACCGTGCTCGGCACCAACCTGCTGGACAAGCTGCTGACCGTGCTGATCGCTTGGGGGCTGGTACGCCGCCTGCCACAGCGCACCCTGCGCCACTTCCCGCAGATGGCCGCCGTGCGCTGATGCACCCGTTTACCTCCCTCACACTCTGGCTGTGGTTTTCGGTCACGGCCAGCGTGCTGCCGCCCCCCTGGCTCTGGGGCTGGAGCCTGCTGCCGCTGCTCGCGTTAATGGTGCTACCGGGAGCCCGCTCCCGGGTCAAACTAGTGCTGGCGGTGATGCTGCCGCTGGGATTGGGCCTCTATCTGGTTCACGGCCCCTGGTTGCGGATCCTGCTCGGCATGCCAGAGGCGCCTGTCAGCGAAACCTTCCCCATTCTGCCCCTCTGGTGTCGCCTGCTCGCCTGTCTCGCCAGCGCCCAGCTCTGGCTGTGGGCGGTCTCGACCGAGCGTTTTGTCCATGCGCTGTTTGCCAGCCGGCTGCCCATCGCCCTCTCCTACCTCTGCTGTGGCCCGCTGCTGCTCAAGGAGCAACTTGGCCACCAGCTGCGGGCGATAAAGGAGGCCCAGCTGGCCCGTGGCGTCCCCTTTGATGGCCATCCGTTGGCCCGGCTGCGCGCTACCATTCCGCTGCTCTCGCCGCTGGTCGGGCAGGCGTTGAGCGAGCTGGCGACCCGCAGCATGGCGCTGGATCTGCGCGGTTTTCGCAGCCAGCCGACCCGCACCCGCGTGGTCGAGATCCCGCAGCGGCGCCATGAGCCGCTGCTGCGCTATCTGTTGCTGGCACTGGTGCTGCTGGAGATTGTCTGGAGGGGGTGGCCATGATCTCGCTCCGTGGATTAACCATCGGCGATGCGGCCCATCCTGACCACTTCCAGCTGGGACCCCTCGACATTGAATTGGGTGCTGGCGAGTGGCTCACCATCCTCGGCGGCAACGGGGCGGGAAAATCCCTGCTGGCTCAACTGCTGGCGGGAGGCTGGTCACAGCTGCACCTCGATACCCTGGCCGGGACAGGTATCATCCTCGGTACTGCCCACGACGGGGGGCAGCTCAATGAACAGGCCGTCCAACGCCAATGGGTGCAGCAATCCCCTTATCTGCAATTTTCCGGCTGCTGCTTTTCGGTGGTCGATGAGGTGGCCTTCGGCCCCGCCAATCTGGCGCTGCCGGTAGCCGAGATCAGTCGGCGGGTGGCTGATGCCATGGCGTGCTGTCACTGCGAGGAATTGGCGACGCAACATCCGCTCTCCCTGTCGGGAGGGCAGGCCCAACGGGTGGTGCTGGCCTGTGCACTGGCGATGCAGCCCAAACTGTTGATCCTGGATCAGGCCTTCAGCCGCCTGACCCCGGAGGCGAGCCACACCCTGCTGCGCCAGATCCGCCGCTACAGCGGGCTGAGCGGCTGCAGCGTCATCTTGCTGGAGCAGCGGCTCTTTCCGGCCGCTCACTATTGCGAGCAGTTCGTACTGCTCGACCATGGCCGCCAGCTGGCCCGCGGCGAGCTCGGCGAGGTGCTGCCCCATCTGCCCGGGCGGGTGATCCTGCCGGACTCCCTGCGCGAGGCGTTGCAGGCGCGCGACCCGCACCATCATCCCTACCCTTTGGCCATTTTGCGGGAGTTTTATGCTGAACTTTGACCGCCTTTGTTTTTCGTGGGCGCCGGACAATCCCTGCCTGCACGACATCACATTGCAGATTGCCAGCGGGGAACAGGTAGCCATCGTCGGGGATAACGGCGCAGGCAAGTCGACCCTGCTGCGACTGGCGGCGGGCCTGCTGGCCCCCACCTCCGGCACGGTGAGCTGGCAACAACAGGATCTCTGCGAGCAGCGGGCACTGGCGCGCGCCAGTCAGATCGGTTTTCTGTTTCAGGAGTCGGAGCGCCAGCTGTTTCACAGCCGGGTCGACGATGAAATCGCCTTTGGCCTGCGCCTGCAAAAACAGCCGGGGGAAGAGATCCGGGAACGGGTGGCGGCGGCACTGGCGCAGTGCGAGCTGACCGCGTGGGCAGCATCCCACCCGCTGGATCTCGATGCCGGTCAGCGACGGATGGTGGCGGTGGCCTGCCTTCATGCCATGCAGCCCGAATTGCTGCTGCTCGATGAGCCGAGCCGGGATTTCGATCCCCATTGGCTGGCCATTCTGGAACGCTGGCTTGCCAGCGAACGGGCGAAGGGCACCACCATAGTGGCCATCAGTCACGACGCCGAATTTGTCAGGCGTAACTTCACCACCCTGATCGAGCTCAAAGCCGGGCGTCTGGTGGCCCACGGCCCCGCAGCCGAACGACTCTCTGCTCTCAATGGCTATCACCAAGACGAGAAGAGCAGTGCCCTGTTGTTGGCCACCCTCGCCCGAGCCGAACATCCCCGCTGAACCTCGCTACATCGGAAAAAGTCAGGCTTTTTTCGTCAATCGGCAACCTTGATTGCCACCTTGAGAAGGCTGGGTTCAGATTACAGACCTATCATCTCTCATTCCTCTCATAAAAAAGTTGTTTTTTTAATCATGAAGTTAATGATGTGTATGGAGTGTTTTGCTGAACGCAGCAACCGGGATCGATTGAACAGGAGTGTGATGATGAAGGTGCCCCTTGCCGGAAAAGAGATTTACAAACGTAGCTTGCTGACCCTGGCGCTGATTGGCGGATTGACCGCCTGCGGTGGCGAGACGACCCAGACGGCCCAGACCATGCCCGCCGTCCCCGTGGTGGTCGCCGAAGCCACCCCGACCGATGTACCATTGACCACCGAGATGGTGGGCGAGACCGCCGGTTTTCGCGAGATCGATGTGCGCTCCCGGGTCAATGGCATCCTGCTCAAGCGCACCTATGTGGAAGGCCAGCCGGTCACCGCCGGTCAGGAGCTGTTTCTAATTGATCCCGAACCCTACAAGGTGGCGCTGGAACAGGCCAAGGGGACCTTGGCTCAGGAGCAGGCGCGTCTGAACAAGGCCCGTGCCGATCGGGATCGCATCATTCCCCTGTTCAAACGTCAGGTGGTGAGCCGCCAAGACTATGACAACACCATCGCCAACTACGAAGCCGCCATCGCCAGCCATCAGGCGGCTCAGGCCATGGTAAAAGAGGCGGAGCTCAACCTCAGCTACACCCGGGTGACCGCGCCCATCAACGGCATGGCGAGCAAGAGCTCCCAATCCGAGGGTAGTCTTATCTCCACCAGCGGCGAAAATGGTCTGCTCACCACCATCACCCAATTTGATCCCCTCTACGTCAACTTCTCCTACTCGGAGCAGGATCGCCTCAATTTCGAGAACTCGGTAAAGAAAGGGATCATTGAAGCCAAGGACGCCACCACCTGGCGCACCCATATTCGCCTCGCCGATGGCTCCGTCTATCCGGAAGCGGGTAAGCTCAACTTCTCCGACAACCGGGTCGATCCGCAGACCGGTACCATCCGTGCCCGCGCCATCTTCGACAACAAGGACGGCGTGCTGCTGCCCGGTCAGTTTGTCCGCATGACCATCGATCTGGGCCTGCGCAAAAACGCCATCGTGGTGCCGCCGCGCGCCATCGTCCAGTCTCAGGCCGACCGCATGGTGATGGTGGTGGATGCCGACAACAAGGTGATCCCGCGTCCGGTCAAGCTGGGACCTGTGGTCACCGATGGTGTGCTGATCGACAGTGGCCTCAATGCCGGTGACCGTTACATTGTCGAAGGCCTGATGAAAGCTCGCCCCGGCGCGGTGGTCAAACCGGTCTCGGCCGATGAGATGAAGGCCATCACCACCAAGGTGGTCAGCCAGTCTGCGGCCAAGTAAGGAGCCCGTATGTTTTCCAAGTTCTTCATAGAACGCCCCATCTTCGCCAGCGTGATTTCGATCATTATCGTGCTAAGCGGGTTGGCGGCGATGCGTTCGCTCCCCATCGAGCAGTATCCCCAGATCACCCCGCCGGTGGTGTCGGTCACGGCGTTTTATCCGGGTGCCACCCCGGAGGTGATCTCCCAGACCGTGGCGGCGCCGCTGGAGCAGCAGATCAACGGCGTCGAGCGGATGATCTACATGCAATCGGGGTCGGCCTCCAATGGCCAGATGAACCTCAACGTCTACTTCGAGATCGGCACCGATCCGGATCAGGCCACCATCAACGTCAACAACCGGGTGTCGGCCGCCATGGCCCAGCTGCCGGAAGAGGTCAAGAAGCAGGGGGTCACGGTCAAGAAGAAATCGACCGCCATCCTGCAGGTGGTGACCCTGCAATCGCCGAACGGTTCGTTTGATACTACCTATCTGTCGAACTACGCCCTGCTCAACATCATCGACGAGCTCAAGCGGATTCCCGGCATCGGTGATACCACCCTGTTTGGCGGTACCGACTATGCGATGCGCATCTGGTTGCGGCCGGATCGGCTGGCCCAGCTCGAACTCACCCCGAGCGATGTGATCGGCGCCATTCGCGAGCAGAACACCCAGTTTGCGGCAGGCAAGATCGGCGCCCAACCCACCACGACCCCTATCGACTTCACCTACACGGTACAGACCAAGGGGCGCCTTGAGGATGTGAAGGAGTTCCAGGACATCATCGTCCGCTCCATGCCCGATGGCTCCAAGATCCGGGTGCGCGATGTCGCCAGGGTCGAGTTGGGCGGCAAGGATTATGATCTGGTCGCCCGCGCCAACGGCAAACCGGCCATCGGTATCGCGACCTATCTGCAACCGGGCGCCAACGCCGTGGCGGTCGCCGATGCGGTGCATGCCACCATGGAGCGCCTCAAGGAGCGCTTCCCGCAGGATATCGAATACCAGATCCCCTATGACACCACCGAGTTCGTGAAGATCTCCATCGAAGAGGTGGTCCACACCCTGTTCGAGGCGATCGTGCTGGTGTTCGTGGTGGTCTACCTGTTCCTGCAGAACTTCCGTGCCACCCTGATCCCCTGTATCGCGGTACCGGTATCGCTGATCGGTACCTTCGCCGGCATGCTGGTGCTCGGTTTCTCCATCAACCTGCTGACCCTGTTCGGCATGGTGCTCGCCATCGGTATCGTGGTGGATGACGCCATCGTGGTGCTGGAAAACGTCGAGCGGATCATGAGCGAGAAGAAGTGCTCGCCCAAAGAGGCCGCCATCCTCGCCATGCAGGAGGTCTCCGGTCCGGTGGTCGCCATCGTACTGGTGCTCTGCGCCGTGTTCCTGCCGGTCGCCTTTATGGGCGGCATGACGGGGGTGATGTACAAGCAGTTCGCCATCACGGTCGCGGTCTCGGTCGCCATCTCCGGTCTGGTGGCGCTGACCCTCTCCCCTGCCCTGTGTGCCTTGCTGCTGAAAGAAGGGCACCACAAACCGGCCCGTTTCTTCGTCTGGTTCAACAGCAGTTTTGACAAGCTGACCAACCGTTATGTGCGCGGTGTGGCCTTCCTCAACCGCCGGGTGGGTGTGGCCTTTGCCATCATCGCCGTGCTGCTGCTCTCCATCTACGGTCTGTTCCTGAAAGTGCCGGGCGAGCTGGTACCGAACGAAGATCAGGGCTACCTCATCTCCGCCGTCATGCTGCCGGATGCCGCCGCCATGAGCCGCACCCAGGAAGTGGCTGACAAGTTTGACCAGATTGCCATGGCCAACCCCCATGTGAAGGATGTCATCACCTTCTCGGGCTTTGACATTCTCTCCAACGCCGTCATCAGTAACAGCGGTCTCAGTTTTATTACCCTGACAGACTGGAGCGAGCGCCAGGGGGCCGGGCAAGACTCCTTCTCGCTGGCCAAGACCTTCCAGGGGATGAGCCTGATGGGACTGGCGGATGGCTTTGTCGCCTCCTTCAACCCGCCCCCCATTCAGGGGATGTCCACCACCGGCGGCCTCGAGGCCTATCTGCAAAATCGTGGCACCGGCAACGCCCAGGCGTTTTCTGGCGAAGTGGAGCGTTTCCTCGCCGCCGCCAAGGAGCGCCCGGAGTTTGCCAGCGTCACCTCCACCTACCGTGCCAACGTGCCACAGGTCTATCTGGACCTTGATCGCGAAAAGGCCAAGGCGCTGGGGCTGCCGATCAATGCGGTGTTTGACACCATGCAGGCCACCTTCGGTCAGGTCTATGTCAACGACTTCAACCAGTTCGGCCGTACCTACCGGGTGCAGTTGCAGTCCGAGGCAGACTACCGCGCCAAGAAGAGCGACATCCGCAATGTCTATGTCCGCTCCGACAAGGGAGAGATGATCCCGCTCAGCAGTCTGGTGACGGTGCGTGACGCCACCGGCCCCGAACTGGTGGAGCGCTTCAACATCTTCCAGGCTGCCAAGATCATGGCCCAGCCCGCCCCCGGCTACAGCTCGGGTCAGGCCATCGCTGCGCTGGAAGCGGTCGCCAACGATACGCTGGGCAACGATGCCAAGCTGGAGTGGACCGGTTCCGCCTATCAGGAGAAAGCGGCCGCAGGCAGCGCAGGCACCGCGTTCGGCTTCGGTATCGTGATGATCTTCCTCATTTTGGCCGCCCAGTATGAACGCTGGACCCTGCCGTTTGCGGTGATCACCGCCGTGCCGTTCGCCCTGTTCGGCGCCCTGCTGGCCACCTGGCTGGTGGGCCTGACCAACAACGTCTACTTCCAGATCGGGCTGGTGACGCTGGTCGGCCTTGCCGCCAAGAACGCCATCCTGATCGTGGAGTTCGCGGTGATGAAACACGAAGAGGGGATGAGCCTCATCGAGTCGGCACTGGAGGCGGCGCGCCTGCGTTTCCGCCCCATCGTGATGACCTCGCTCGCCTTCATCCTCGGCTGTGTGCCGCTGGTCACCTCCAGCGGTGCCGGTGCGGCAAGCCGTCACGCCCTCGGCTGGCCGGTGATCGGCGGCATGCTGGCGGCCACCTTTATCGCCATCTTCTTTATCCCGCTCTTCTTCCGGCTCATCATGCGCCGCTCGGAGAAACAGGCCTGACCACTTCGGTCTCGCTCACCAAGCCCCTCCCTCATGGCGGGGCTTTTTTATGTCCGTGCGTTACATGGCAAACAGATAGGCCTTCATCGCCTTGAGACGCACAGTGGCAGCACCGATGATGTCGATAAAGCCGAGCAGCGGATGGGGTTTGTGTGCCGAGATCCAGGCCGAACCGGTCGCCCCGATGGGCAGCACGACCCCTTCCGGCTCCAGCATGTCTAGCACCACGGTACGGCCATGGCTGGACATGTTGTTGCCCACATGCTGGCGCACATGCTGATCACCCTGCATCGCGTTCAGCTGGGCCTCACCCGTGCCGGTACGCACCGAGTGAACCCGAGCCCGGAATACCCGCCCCGGATAGGCATCCACATAGAACTCGGCAAACTGGCCCGGTTCAATGGCGCGGTAGCTCTGATCCGGAATGCGAAACTCCAGAAACTTGCGCGAGGTATCGTAGAGGTGCATGTTGCCGGTGCGCGAGCCGTTGGCCAGATTGACCACCGACACCTGACCGTCGAACGGGGCACGGATCACCTTCTCTTCGTTCCGCCGTTGCTGTAACGCCAGCTCGCTCCCCAGATTCTGCACCTGGGCCTCGATCATCTTCACCTTGGCCTCGCTGGCACTCTGTTGCGCCAGATCACCATCGATCTGGGCCTGCAACTGATCGCGGCTCTGGATGCTGGAGAAACTACCCAGCTGGGTCAACCGCGCCAGCTCTTTGCGATTGAGGGTCAGCCGCGACAAAATGGCGCGCTGCTGGCTCAGCTCGGCGCTGATCTGGGCCTGCTGGGCGTCGATCTGGTGACTCAGAGCTTGTGCCTTGCCATCGCTCTCCCAGTTGGCGAGGGTGTAGATGGGCTGCCCCTTCTTCACCTGCTGGTTGTGGACGACATGGATCTCGTCGATCTGGTGGAACTGGTTGGTGCCCAGCAAGGGGCCCAGCACCGCATGAGGCGCCTTGACCGTGGCCGAATCGGTGAAGTCCACCGGCGCCAGATGGCGGGAGGTGGTCAGCAATCCGAGGGCCAACAAGGCCCCGATCGCGGTGCTCCAGAAACCGGTCTTGAGGTTCCAGGGCAGCACCTTCAGCTTGACCAGCAACCAGACGATCAGGATATAAGGCAGCAGGATCTCTTTCACGATGGCTCCCCTTGATGACGACCACGACGAATCCCATGGCCGATGATCTGGCTCATCCGCTCGGCCAGCACATCCCAGCGGGCAAAGGCGATGATGATGGCCAGCACCCACCAGGTCTTGTCGATAAACAGCCCACACAGGGAGAGGGCGAACACCAGGGTGATATGTACCGACTCGGACAATTTGGCACGATGCACGGCGATCTCGTGCAGTTGCCACAACAGATGGATCAGATAGAGCACGACATAGAGGGTAATGACGGTGATCACCCCCATAAAGATCTCGGAATCGAGCAGTACCATGATGGCTGGCAGGGGATGACTGAACTGAGCCGCATCAACCGGATAGATGCTGGCCCCTTTCGAGAAGAAGATAACCAGAGCGGCCGTGACCAGAATAAACGCCAGGCGCCAAAGCCACCGTGCTAACGCAGAGGCAGGTTGTGATGACATTCGCTGTTGCTCCTCGTGTAACGGGTGATCAAACGGGTGTCCCTCGAGGGTCACCCGGCTCATGCCCCGCGCCGGTTGGCAATGACCAGACCGGCTACGGGCAGGATGGAGAAGCCCCCAACCTGTGGGGGCTTGCTTGACTCACGCCTCAGAACTGGTGCTGCACACCGATATTGAAGAAGTTGAGATAGCTGTTGTTGTAGGTGCCGGAGATTTCCGGGCGAATAAGCCCGCCATCGTGATGAACCGACATATCCCCCAACCAGGCCAGGGTATAGCTGGCTTCCAGCTTGGTGGCCGGGCTCAGCTGGTAGCTGGCACCCAGACCCCAACGCCATCCCTCACCCATCGGCAAGTTGACGGTACGGTGGGCATCGTCCACGGCGCTGCTGTCATAAGCGATGCCACTGCTCAGACGCAGAGCGGGGGTAACGTCGAACTGGGTACCCAGGCTGAGGTGCCAGGTGTCCTTGTAGTGCATATCAACGGTGGTGCTATATGGCACAGAATTCACGTCAATGTCACCAAAGCGGGACCACTGCTGCCAGTTGGCGCTGGCCAGCAAGGCCCACTGGTCGTTGAGCTGGTGATAACCACTCAGGGTAACGGTCTGCGGGATCATCATATCGACGCCCAGACCGGCAAGATTGACCTGGGTAAACAGCTGATCTTCCAGCTTCCACTTCAGCTCGGAGAAGTAGCTCAGGCCGATACGGGAGTGTTGATCCAGCTCGTAGAGCACCCCGAAGGAGCCGCCATAGGCCCAATCGCTATCCGAGAACTCACGACCCGCGAAATGATTTGCCGTCATATCCAGCGAGGTATCCAGACTGCCGTGCATGGCGATCAGGCTGGCACCCACCGACCAGTTGGCGTCGATGCGGTAGGCCAGGCTAGGGGCAAAGGCGATGCCGGTCAGCTTGGCGGCTTGTACATAGCCGCTGCCCTTCCAGCCATCACCATAATCGATACCCAGACCATGGCTGCCAAACATGCCGAAACCGGCGACCCACTGGTCATTGATGGCATGGGTCAGATAGACGCTGCCGAGCGGCGCTGTCTGCAACGCATTGCCGCCGTTGTTGCCGCCATTGTCCAGATCCAGCTCGAGATCGCCGTATACCACACCGCCATTGACCTGCAGCTGGGTACCTTCCAGCTTGGTCATACCGGCCGGGTTGCTGGCGATGGTCTCTGCCCCCTGGGCACGGGCGGCTGCCCCTGCGTTGGCCAGCGCACTGTTGGCAGTGCTGGTTTCGTAGAGGGCAAGGCCGCCAGCCATTGCTGAAGGGCTCAGCAAAGCGGCAAGCATCAGCGACAGCAGTCGTTGCTGCATTTCGATACTCCTGAATAGTGAACAAGGGGGCACCCGAGAGGGTGTGCATCTCAACAAATGACATTTCTGTGTCTGGCAATCAGCATCCGGGAAGCCAACGGCTTTATATTGCACGTTCGTGGCGTCACGCTATTGAGGGGGCTGGCAAGCATGTTGTGAGGCCCGCTTCCCTGTTGCAACCGGCATCCGGACGCGGGAAACGCACCATCACTCAATAGTGGCGACTGACTGGCGCGCATCCTAACGGGATGAGCGGCAAGCTTCATTAGGGTTGGGCATACGCAATAGTTAAGTATTACTTAACTGTTTAGCCTCAACACCCCAGCCCTGTTACACAGAGCAGGTCCGGGCCCCTCTTCTGCCCGCAGGGAATGGCGGATAAGGCTCACCCTGAGCGGCGAGTGTAACCGTCTCTTCGACAGCCTGTTTTTCCCTTCCCGGTTTTCCCGTTTGCGGGATGCAGCGCAAAATGGCACCTCCATCCTCATCTAGAATCAGAGGACATCATCCGGGAGTGATTTCATGCTGATCGAATGGTGGCTCTCTGCCACCCTGGCAAGCTCGACCCTGACGGCCTGCGGCCACCATGACTATCCTCCGTGGAACTGGCACGCGGACGGCAAGATTGTGGGCGTCTGTGCCGAGGTGGTGAGCACTCTCTATCAACGGCTCGGCCTCAAGGTCGATCTCTCCTATGTGGGGCCATGGGCTCGCTGTCAGCAAAAGGTGGCAGCGGGCGAGGTGGACATCAACATCTGTGCCCTGCGCAACGAGGAGAGATCGCGCTACTCCCGTTTTACCCAGACCCCGATGGCGATCAACGACATGGCGGTGTTTGTGCGCCAGCCCAGCAACCGCTTGCTGCAACAACGGGAGGATCTGACCGGATTGCGGGGCGCCATGATGATAGGGGTCAGCCTCGGCAGCGAGCTGGATGGTTTTTTGCAAGACCATACCCGCATCCACAGGGTCAACTCCCTCAAACAGGTATTTGGCCTGCTGGCCAATGACAGGGTGGACTTCGTGCCGTATGGCCGCTCTTCCGGCCGATTGTTTCTGAGAGAAAATTACCCGGATAGCGGGCTGGCGGATCTGTTGTGGCCACTGCAGCGGGGCGAGCTCTATATTTCCGTCTCGCTCCGATCCCCCCATCTTGGCACCCTGGAGCAACTGGAACCCATGCTGCAGGCGCCGGGCATGAGCCAGTGGATAGACCAGTTGCTGGAAAAATACAGTGACCTCTACCTGCAGCAGCAGCGCCAGCAGAAGCCTTGACCTTCTCCTGTGAGCAAGGTTTAGAGTTTGGCAACTCGCCCCCGAAGGATGCCCGGATTGTCACTCACCCAGCTTGCTGCAAGATTGCCCTCAGTTGCTCTGGCCCGGCTATTGCTGGCACTGCTGCTCGTCTGCAATCTGACCCTCTGCATCAGCTGGCACGGGGCGCAACCAGCGCTCGACACCTCGCCCCGACAAATGGCCTCCCAGCCCCACAGCATGGTGATGGGTGGTAGTGAGATGGGTGAGCCGATGACGGTCATGGATCACCAATCCCCTACCGTGTCCCTCTCCTGCCATCAGGGGATGGGAGATGACGCGACCATGAACGGTGACTGTCAAATGCAGACCGGCGTCTCTGGCGCAGCCAGCGCCCTGCCGCTGTTTGGCATGCTGATCTCCCTCTTTATCTTGCCGCTGTTGCTGCTGCCCCCTGGAGCGGCGAGCAGCGGGCTGGACAACTGGCTACGCGACCCCTTCTTGCGATCCCGCGGTACTCACCCTCCCTCCTGGCCGCGCCGACACCTGATGCTGTCGGTGCTGCGTCACTAGAACGATCTTCTACTGCGTGCCTGCGGCAAGGTTGACCTTGCCCGTGTCTGCACGCCTTGCTTGACCCTGTGAACACTGGCCCCGCCAGCAGCAGGGAGCCGTGCGTCTGCTGACTCGTCAGCAACGCCCCGTTTGCCGCCAGCCCCTTGGGTAATGCCTTGCGCATCACCCGTCCGGCGGCCTGCACAAGAGAAGACGTATCATGTCACCAACCAACTTTTCCGCCTTTGCGGGCGCCTTATCCTCCTGCACTTTCTGGATGCAGATCCGCGCCGGAGGCCACTCATGAACAAGACCGTCCTGATGTCGGCCCTGTTGCTCGCCCTTGGCGCCGGTGGCGGCTACTGGGCCGCCAAACAGAGCACCGATAGCACCAGCGCCAAAGAGAAGACGCCCCTTTACTGGGTCAACCCCATGGATCCCCGCGACAAGCGCGACGGCCCCGCCAAGGACAACATGGGGATGGACTTTATCCCCGTCTATGAGGAGCAAAAAAACGGCTCGCCGGGCACCGTCACCATCAGCCCCGAGATCCAGCAGAACCTGGGGGTGCGGCTCGCCAAGGTGGAGAAGCTCCCCATCCACCAGCAGATCGAGACAGTCGGCTACGTCGGCTATGACGAGGACCGGCTGGAGGCGATCAACGCCCGCATGGCAGGCTGGATCCGCACCCTCGCCATCAAGAGCGAGGGGCAGCAGGTGACTAAAGACGCCCTGCTCTACGAGATCTACGCCCCGGATCTGGTCAACGCCCAGCACGAGTATCTGCTCGCCCTCAACACGGCTAACCCGCTGCTGCTGCGCGCCGCCGAGGGCAAGCTCAAGTCCCTGCAGGTACCGGCAGATCAGATTGCGGCCCTCAAACGCAGCCGTCAGGTGCGCGAAACCATTGGCATCTATGCCCCCAGCAGCGGCTATGCCTCCAAGCTCAAGGTGCGTGAAGGGCAGTATGTGGAGCCCGCAGCGGCCCTCTTTAACATCAGCGCCCTGCAGCAGGTGTGGGTCAGCGCCGAGGTGTTCGAGCGTCAGGCCGCCCAGCTCAAAGTGGGCGATCCGGTCACCATGACCCTCGACTACGCCCCCGGCCGCAGCTGGCAAGGTAAGGTGGATTACCTCTACCCAACCCTGGATGCCGCCACTCGCACCCTCAAGGTGCGGCTGCGCTTTGACAATCCGGACGAGTTTTTGAAACCCAATATGTTTGCCAAGGTGAGCATTCGCACCGGCAAGGGTGAGCCCCGGCTGGTGGTACCGAGCGAAGCGGTGATCCGCACCGGCAGTCAGGATCGGCTGGTACTGGCGCTGGGGGATGGCAACTTCAAGTCGGTGGCCGTCACACTCGGTCCCCAGTTTGGCGACAAGGTCGCCATCCAGGAGGGGGTTGAAGCGGGGGACAGCATCGTCAGCTCGGCCCAGTTCCTGCTCGATTCCGAATCGGCCATCACTTCGGACTTCCAGCGCATGACGGCGGTGCACCCCGCCCAGGTGTGGACTCAGGGCGAGGTTGAAAGCATCGATCTGGCCAACCGCACTCTGATGGTCTCCCACCAGCCCATCCCCGAGTGGCAGTGGCCCGCCATGGAGATGGAGTTCACCGTCGCCGACGGTGTGGACATCAGCAAGCTGGCCGAGGGGCAGACCCTGCACCTGCAAGTGATGCAGGAGGGGGATGAGTACCGCATCACCACCATCCATCAGGAGAAGGCACCCGATACTAACGGCGACGCCAAGCCTGCAACGGATGAGATGGAAGGGATGGACCATAGCCAGCACGATATGGGAGCCAAGTCATGATCCCGTCGAGCTCTTACCGTTTTACTAGCAACCATGTCCTGCCGTTCACGCCACGCCAAGAGGGAGGAGCCAGATCATGATCCCTTCCATCATTCGCTGGTCCGTGGGCAACCGCTTTCTGGTACTGCTGTTGACCCTCATGCTCACCGCCTGGGGGCTCTGGTCGGTCAAACAGACCCCGGTGGATGCCCTGCCGGATCTCTCCGACGTGCAGGTGATCATCAAGACGGCCTATCCGGGGCAGGCACCTCAGGTGGTGGAGGATCAGGTAACCTACCCGCTTACCACCGCCATGCTGGCGGTGCCGGGGGCGACCACGGTGCGCGGCTACTCCTTCTTCGGCGACTCCTTCGTCTATGTGCTGTTTGACGACAACACGGATCTCTACTGGGCCCGCGCCCGGGTGCTGGAGTATTTGAGCCAGGTCGCCCCCAACCTGCCCGCCTCCGCCCGTCCCCAGCTCGGCCCCGATGCCACCGGGGTGGGCTGGGTCTATCAGTACGCGTTGGTGGACAGAACCGGCAAGCATGACCTCAGCCAGCTCACCTCGCTGCAAAACTGGTTCCTCAAGTACGAGCTGCAGACGGTGGAGGGGGTCTCCGAGGTCGCCACCGTCGGCGGCATGGTGCGCCAGTATCAGGTGCGGGTCGACCCGGACAAGCTGCGCGCCTACGGCATCCCGCTCTCCCTAATCGAGACCGCTATCAAGCAGGGCAACCAGGAGACCGGCGCTTCCGTCATCGAGATGGCAGAAGCGGAGTACATGGTGCGTTCCAACGGCTATCTGAAAAGCGTGGAGGATCTGAAGCAGATCCCGCTCGGTACCAATGTGCGCGGCGCCCCGCTGCTGCTGGGTGACGTGGCGGATGTAGTCACCGGCCCCCAGAGCCGGCGCGGTCTGGCCGAGCTCAATGGCGAAGGGGAAGTGGTGGGCGGCATTATCGTCATGCGCTATGGCGAGAATGCCCAGCACACCATCGACGGGGTCAAGGCGCGGCTCGCCCAGCTGAAAAGCAGCCTGCCGGAGGGGGTGGAGATCGTCACCGTCTACGATCGCTCCGACCTTATCCAGCGCGCCATCGACAACCTCTCCGGCAAGCTGCTGGAGGAGTTCGCGGTGGTGGTGCTGGTCTGCCTCGCCTTCCTGTTCCACCTGCGCTCGTCGCTGGTGGTGGTCATCACCCTGCCCATCGCCATTCTGGTGGCCTTTATCGTGATGCACCTGCAGGGGATCAACGCCAACATCATGTCGCTGGGGGGCATCGCCATCGCCATCGGCGCCATGGTGGATGGTGCCATCGTGATGATCGAGAACGTCCATAAACACATGGAGCGGGAGGCGCTCACCGACAAGAACCGCTGGCGCATCATCACGGAGGCGAGTATCGAGGTGGGGCCCGCCATCTTCTTCTCCCTGCTGATCATCACCATCAGCTTCCTGCCGGTGTTCGCGCTGGAGGCGCAGGAGGGGCGGATGTTCCACCCGCTTGCCTACACCAAGACCTACGCCATGGCCGCCGCGGCTGGGCTCGCCATCACGCTGGTGCCGGTGATCATGGGTTACTTTATCCGTGGCAAAGTGCTGGCGGAGCAGGCCAATCCGCTGAACCGCTGGCTGAGTCAAGGCTATGTGCCGCTGCTCAAAGCCGTGCTGGCCCGTCCGAAAACCACTCTGGCTGTCGCCGCCGTGGTGACGGTGGCGGGCTTCTGGCCGCTCAAGTACCTCGGCTCCGAGTTTATTCCGCCGCTCGATGAGGGGGACATCATGTATATGCCCACTACCGCGGCCAATATCTCGGTGGGCAAGGCGCGGGAGATTTTGCAGCAGACTGACAAGCTCATTCGTACCGTGCCCGAGGTGCAGAACGTGTTCGGCAAGGCGGGGCGCGCCGAGACCGCCACAGACCCTGCGGACTTGGTGATGATGGAGACCAGCATCCAGCTCAAACCCCGCGATCAGTGGCGCCCCGGCATGACCCCAGAGAAGCTCAAAGAGGAGCTCGACTCCCTCATCCGCTTCCCCGGCCTCACCAACGCCTGGGTGCCCCCCATCAAGACCCGCATCGACATGCTGGCCACCGGCATCAAGACCCCGGTCGGCATCAAGATAGCGGGGCCGGATCTCAAGGTGATCCAGCAGCTCGGCCAACAGCTTGAGCAGATTGTTGGCAAGGTGGAGGGCGCCTCATCGGTCTACGCCGAGCGGGTGGCGGGTGGCCGCTATGTGAAGGTGGATATCGACCGGCTCAAAGCAGCCCGCTACGGCCTCAACATCGCCGACGTGCAGGCGGTGCTCGCCACTGCGGTGGGTGGCATGGAGGTGGGCCAGACCATAGAGGGGCGCGAGCGCTACCCCATCAACCTGCGCTACCCCCAGAGCTATCGCGACTCGGTGGCGAGCCTCGGGCTGCTGCCGGTAGTCACCCCGAGCGGCGCGCGCATCGCCCTGGCAGACGTGGCCCAGGTCTACATCAGCGACGAGGCACCGATGCTGCGCAGCGAGAATGCTCGCCTCAACGGCTGGGTCTACGTCGACATTCGCGGCCGCGATATCGGCTCCTTCGTCGATGAGGCCAAAGCCGAGGTGGGCAAGCAGCTGGTGCTGCCGGCGGGCTACGCCCTCACCTGGTCTGGCCAATACGAGTACATGGAGCGGGCCAAGGCGCGCCTCGCCTACGTGGTGCCACTCACCGTCGCCATTATCGTGCTGCTGCTCTATCTGGCGTTTCGCCGCGTTCAGGAGGTACTGCTCATTCTCACCACCTTGCCGCTGGCTGTGGTGGGGGGGATCTGGACCCTCTGGCTGCTCGACTTCAATCTCTCGGTGGCAGTCGGTGTGGGCTTTATCGCCCTGGCTGGCGTCGCGGTGGAGACCGGCGTCTTGATGCTGGTCTACCTCAACCACGCCTGGGATGACCTCGTCGCCAGCGGCAAACCGGATCAAGCCGGTCTGCACCGTGCTGTGGTCCACGGCGCCGCCCTGCGCCTGCGCCCCAAGATGATGACGGTGGTGACCATCATTGCCGGCCTGTTGCCCATCATGTGGAGCCACGGCACCGGCTCCGAGGTGATGCAGCGCATCGCCGCGCCGATGATCGGCGGCATGGTGAGCGCGCTGGTACTGACCCTCTTGGTGCTGCCCGCCGCCTACTACCTGTGGCGCAGTCGTTCCCTGCAACAGCTGACCACCGCGGATCAGCAGGAGTCATCACACTGATGAACAGAACATTTTCAACTAGACAAACAGCAACCCCATAAACCAGACAAGGAAACCAGGATGAACTACAAGACGCTGACACTGACCCTGCTGATGGGCCTCGCTACCCACACCAGCCTGCAGGCTGCCGAGATGATGAACCATCAGGGCCACGACATGAGCCAGATGGGGCAAATGGAGGGCATGAGCGAGATGGGCGACATGATGATGACCAAGGGGGTCATCACCCGTATCGATGCATCCAACGGCAAGGTCGGCATCAAACACGAGGCGATCGACAACCTCAAGATGCCCCCTATGACCATGGTGTTTCGGGTGGCTGATCCGGCCCTGCTCAAGGATCTGAAGGTAGGGGATGCGGTGCGCTTTCACGCCGAGAACCCGGGTGGCAAGCTCACCATCACCCAAATCCAACCTCAGTAAATGCCCGGCTCGCTCCGGGCCGAACGGATAAGCAAAGAGGGAGGCATCAGCCTCCCTCTTCTCTTGGTTAACTTTTTGGTCAACCCCAGCTGTGCAATGGCAGCTCAGCTGCGGGTTGCCAGCAACTGCTCCACATCCTCAATCACTTTGAGGGCCGCCTGCGGGCCGCCGCTGGAGGTCCAGAGCGACCCGTCCACGGCACCAAAGCGCTTGGCCTTGATCACCGGCAACTGCTGGAACGCCGGGGTCTGCTCCGCCTGACGCATGGCATCCACCGCATCACCGGTGGCGCTCAGGGTACCGACCACCAGCCAGTCGGCATCCAGCAGGTTGAGGGACTCCAGACTCAGCGCCGGTGAGTGGGGGGCGCCAGTCCCCTGTTGCTTGTCCGGACGCACCAGCCCAATCGACTCCACTACGCTGCTGGCAAAGGTGCCCTGATACATAAAGCTCGGCCCCTTGGGGTTCCAGCGCACTATACTGATGCTCTCCCCCTGATGCTTGGCCAGCTTGCTGTGGGCCTGAGTCAACCGCTCGTCATACTGCAGCAAGAAAGTATCAGCTTGCTGGTCGCGGTTAAGGGTGTGAGCGGTGCGGCGGAAGCTATCCTGCCACGGCTCCCCCCACTTGCTGGTCACCACGGTCGGCGCGATCTCCCCCAGCAAGGTCAGCAGCTCGGGACGGGTCTGGCCGGTCAGGATAAGGTCGGGCTCCAGCGCAATCAGCGACTCCAGATTGGGGCTATCGAGATCGCCGATCACCTGGATACCCATGCCCGCCTTGTTCAGCAAATAGCGGGGCAAGGTAGGTTGACCACGGCCATTGACGGCGCCGATGGGGGTCAGCCCCAGGGTCAGGGTGCTGTCGAGTTCGAGCTCGCTCAGCACCACCACCCGTTTGGGCTGGACTGGCACCTGCACCTGCTGGCCAAACGCATCGGTCACTTCACGCATCTCCTGCGCCTGAACCAGCGGCGCGGCCAGCATCAGGATGGCTGCTGCCAGGGCGGCAAAACGCTTCATCATCTCACTCCTTCTCGTTGCTCGGCCCGGATAATCGGCCGCGTGGATACACTCGGTGGGCCCACCAGAGCAGGCCCATATGACTCAACTCACCGAACGCAGGGCGCGGCCATGTTCGTGGCGACGGGGCACGATAATGGGCGCCCCGTCGCCGGGGGCATGCAAAATGTCGACACTGGTCTGGTAGAGCTGGTCGATTAGATCCTTGGTCACCACCTCCCGGGCCGGGCCCATGGCGGCAATGGTCCCCTCGCCGATGGCGATCAGCTCATCGCAGTAGCGGGCCGCCATCGCCAGATCGTGGATCACCAGCAGCACGGTTTTGCCCTCGGCGGTGATGCGGTGAATAGCCTCCATCACCTCGGTCTGGTGGCCGATATCGAGGGCACTGGTGGGCTCGTCGAGCAGCACCATGTCGCTGTCCTGCGCCAGGATCATCGCCAGCCACACCCGCTGTGCCTGCCCACCGGAGAGCGACGCAGCGCTCTGCTGCCAGATGCTTCCAAGCTGCATCCGCTCGCAGGCGCTGCGCACCATGCGGGCATCCTCCTCGCCCCACTGATTGAACCAGCCCTGATGAGGGTGGCGACCATACTGCACCAGCTGCTCCACCAGAATGCCGGCAGGCAGGGTCGGCCGCTGGGGCAGGTAGGCAAGCTCCCGCGCCAACCCCTTCATGGGGTAGCTGGCGAGCGGCTTGCCCTTGAGCAGGATCTCGCCGCGTTGGGCTTTCATCTGGCCGGAGAGCAGCTTGAGCAGGGTCGATTTGCCGCAGCCGTTGGGGCCGACGATCCCCACCAACTTGCCCCTCGGCACGCTGAAGGAGATATCCCGCAGGATGGGGGTCTGCTGATAGGCGAAGTGGAGGCGATTTACGGTGAGCGTCATCAGTCAGCCCTCTGGCGATCGTTAACAAGAAGAAACAGCAGCAACAGGCCGCCAAGAATGCGGGTCATGATGCCGGTGGCCACCTCATGGGGGCTGGCCAGCACCCGGACCAGGGTATCGCTGGCGAGCAGCAGCAGGGCGCCGCTGAGTGCCGCCAGCCAGAGCGGCACCACCCGGTCTTTCACCAGCCAGGAGGCAAGAATGGGGGCCGCCATGGCGATAAAGACCACGGGGCCGCCGATGGCGGTGCCGAGCGCCGCCACCAGAATGGCCTGCGCCAGAATGCCCAGTTGCACCCGATCGCCGTTGACGCCAAGCCCTCTGGCCATCTCGGGGCCAAAGCGCAGCACCGCCAGCGAGCGGGAGAGATAGACGATCCAGGGGCAGAGCAGCAGCAACAGGATGACGATGGGGGTGATGGTGCTGTACCCCACGGCGATAAAGCTGCCCATGTTCCACAAATAGAGAGAGCTCAGGTGCAGCAGGGCCTGGGTGGACATCACGAACTGGCCGAGCGCCTCGAACAGTTCGGAGAGGCCGATACCGATCACCACGAACAGATAGCCCTGCTCACCCGGTTTGCGGCAGAGGGCATAGAGCACCAGCGCCGCGAAGATGGCGCCGATAGGGGCCGCCCACCAGGGCCAGCTCCCCACGGTCAGGTAGAGAGAGAAGACGATGATGGCAAGGGAGGCACCGTTGTTGACCCCCACCATGTCGGGGGTGGCCAGCCGGTTGCGGATCAGGGTCTGCACCAGACAGCCGGAGAGCCCCATGGCGGCCCCCGCCACCACGACCCCAAGGATGCGCGGCAGCCGGATCTTGAACAGGGTAAGCTGCTCAAGCCGCGTCCCCTCCCCCAGCAGGGTGTTGACCACCCCGGCAAAGCCGAGCTTGCCGCTGCCAACGCTCAGGGCCAGCAGAGCCAGCGCCAGCAGCGCCACGGCCAGCAGTGCCAGCCAGCGCCAACTTGGCAGATGGATCAGCAAAGAGCGGTTGCCGGCCCGCAGACAGATCATATCGGTAGGTGTACGCATCAGCCCCTCACTTGACGGTCAGCAGGGTACGAAAGCCCCCGCGATGAACGATGGCGATCAGCACTGGTGCGCCGATCAGGGCCAGAATGACGCCGTTGGGCAACTCGAACGGCTGGATCAGCCAGCGCGCCAGAATGTCCGCCAACAATAGAAACAGCATGCCGAACAGGGCGGAGAAACAGACCTGCACCGACAGCTTCACCGGCTCCACCAGTCGGCCACAGTAGGCGGCCAGAAAGCCGACAAAACCGATGGGGCCGGCGATGGCGATGGCACTGGCGGTAAACAGGGTAACGGCCAGCAGCACGCCAATTCGCACCCGATTGGGGCGGATCCCGAGCGCCTGGGCCTGGCTGTCCCCCATCTGCATCAGGGTCAGCTGGCGACAGAGCAGCAGGGTGATGACAAACGCCGCCAGCACGAAGGGCAGCACGGCAATGATGGCATCAAGATTGGCCGCCGACAGGGAGCCGAGGTTCCAGAAGCGGTACTGCTCCAGCACCATCTTGTTGGAGAGCAGCAGAAAGCTGGAGAGACCGCCGAAGGTGGCGGAGAGCGCCACCCCGACCAGAATGAGCTTGAGCGGGTTGGAGCGGCCAATCATCATGCCGAGCCCCAGCACAATCACGTTGCCGAGCAGCGCGCCGAGCCCAGCCCAGAGCAGATAGCCGTAGGCAGACTCCACCCCGAACCAGGTGAGCCCCACGACTAATGCAAAAACGGCCCCGGCGTTGACCCCGAGCAGGCCGGGCTCCGCCAGCGGGTTGCGGGTCGCGCTCTGCAACAAGGAGGCAGCCAGAGATAAAGAGGCGCCGACTACCATGGCGCAGAGGGTGCGCGGCAGTCGCAAGGTATTGAGCACCATGGCGAGCTTCTCGTCGCCAGCCCAGCGGGCATCCCCCATCAGGTAGCCGAGTACCTCGCGGGCACCATAGACGCCCGCACCGGTGGCGAGCGAGAGAGAAAGCAGTATGAACAGGAGGAACAATCCCAGCCAGAACAGCGAGGTCTGGTCTCTAAACACCCTTTAACTCCTTATGGTGGCAATGCGCATGTTGTTGACATACATGTGGTTGAAATAAAAGCCATCACCCGAGGTGATGCGGTGGCAACAATGGAAGCCCGCCAGTGCGGGCTCCCGTCAGCCATTACAGCTTGTAGGCCACACCGGCATAGACAGTGCGCCCGTCGAGGATCTGATCGGCCTCGGTGGCAACCCAGTCACGCTTGGTATTGGTCAGGTTGTTGAGTCCGAACTTCAGATCCAGTGCCCGGGTAGCGTTCCAGACTGCCCCGACATCCAGGGTGTGGAATCCTGCTGTCGTCTCATAGGTGGTGCCGCTCATGCGCGGAACTGGGAGGATCTGGCTGCCGGTGTAGTTCCAGCCGAGCTGGGTACTCAGGCTCTCGATGACCTGCCACTCCAGTTTGGCGTTGGCAGTATGCTCCGGCGTCCGATAGAGATCCTTGCCGCTGGTCTTGTCCTCCCCGTCGATCAGGGTGACGTTGCTGGAGAGGGTCAGGTTATCGGTGAGATCAAACCAGCCGCTCAGCTCCACCCCCTTGATACGGGCCTTGCTGACGTTCTGATAGGTCATTACCGCTGGACGCCAGGTGGCAGTCCATGCCTCGCTCTGGATCTTGTCCTTGATATCGTTGTGGAAGGCAGTAACCCCGGCGCCCCAGAACGAACCATCGTAGGCGGTGCCCAGCTCGTAGCTGACGGCGGTTTCCGGCTTCAGATCCGGGTTGCCCACCACGGCGCAGCGACCGCGACAGGCGGCTACCGCATAGTCCGGGTTGGACTGGGCAATGGTCGGCGCCTTGAATGCCTTGCCAATGCCGCCCTTGACCACCCAGTTGTCCGTCAGGCTGTAGAGGGCATAACCACGGGGGCTGAACTCGGTGCCATAGGTCTCGTGGTGATCGACCCGGCCACTCAGGGTCAACGCCAGATCGCCAAAGCCAAACTCATCCTGCAGATAGAGCGCGCTCTGGTTGACGCTGACATCGCCCCCCTTGAGGTTGACGTTGTGCTTGAGTTCGGTGATGCGGTACTCGGCACCGCTGGTCAGCAGGTGGCTGCCCAGATTGCCGCTCAGCTGGCCATCGAAGGTGTGGTTGGTCTGGCTCACATCGCCGCTGGTCTTGCTCAGCGCCGTCATCAGTTCGGAGTCATCAAAGAGATCAACCTGCTCGAAGGCATAGCCGACCCGACTGTCGAACTGATCCCAACGGCCGACGTGGGTGGCATTGAGTCCCAACCGTTCCATCTGCTGGATATTGCGCGGCGTCTGGCCGTAGTTGTTCCAGTGGGCCTCGCGATCATCTTTGGCGTAGTTCATCCCCACATCCAGATCCTGACGATCATCGATCAGCCATTTGACGTTGGAGAGGATCCCCAGCTTTTCACGCTGCTCGATGGCATCGGCCTTGGGATTGATGCTCTGCTCGCTCTGCCAGGCGTCCCGGTGGTTCCCTTCCACCACCAGGTTGGCCAGCAGTTTGTTGTCGATCAGCGCCCCGCCCACATAGGCACTCGCCTTGTTGATATCCCCGCCATGACCGTCGGTGGGGTCGCTGAAGGTATAGGTGGCCGCAGCCTCGGTCTTCTCCCCAGGTTGGCGCAAGATGACGTTGACCACCCCACCCAGCGCATCTGCACCGTAGAGGGAGGAGATGGGGCCGCGGATCACTTCGATACGCTCGATGGCCGCCATGGGGATGGCGGAGAGATCGAAATCATTGCCATAACCGGAGGTAAGGGCGTCGCGGGAGCTGATACGCCGGCCATTGACCAGCAACAGGGTGTAATCCCCCTCCAGCCCGCGCAACTTGATCTCGCTGCGGCCGTAGCTGGTAGCAGGGCTGATATTGACCCCCGGCAACTGTTTCAGGGCGCCGGTCAGATCATTGATATTGAGCTTGTCGAGCTCGGCCCGGGTCACCACAGAGACGCTGGCCGGGGCGGTCAGCTCGCTATGCCGGGTTTTGGTCGCCGTCACCACCATGGTTTCATGAGCGGCGGCAGGCGCAGTCCCCTGGGCCAGAGCTGGCAGGGCAAAAAGGGACAACACCAGAGGATGCACTGCAAATCGTCGGGATGATGTACGCATCATCAACACTCCACATAAAACAACCAAGGCCAACACCACCGACATCCCTGTCTGACCTCGCCAGACCCGGTGCAAAGTGATGGAGTTAATTGGCATGAACTTGTCGTCCATGTCCTATCACTCCCGAACATCAGTGCATTACGGCAGGGCCTGCGTTGTGCTATGCCACTCGCAGCCATCAATAACAAAAACGCCGTGCCGACTGACATCGGGACGGCGCAATACTAAATGCAAATCATTTTTATTTGCAAGCGAGAATCAGGTATTCTTTCGCATCCGCTTAATTATCCATCACATCGTGACGGGCCTGGTGATAGGCCTCTTCACTCTTGCCCCGCCGCCAGTACGGCACGGCGTAGAGCGACTGGCGATCCACCTCGAGCACAGACCGAAAATGGCGGCGCAGCGGCAACACCAGCGCCTCTTCCCCACCCAGCCAGAAGAAGCCGCCATCGCTCACCAACGGCAGAGCAATCACATGCTCCAGCAGGCCGCTGGGCTCGGGCTCGCCGACAAACCAGTGACAGCGCACCCCGACCGGCAGCGTCAACGGCTGAGCATCCGCCTGATCCGACACCAGAATCGCAATTTCCCCTCTGGCCTCGGCAGGCATCACTTCACACATCGCCATGATGGCAGGCAAGGCGGTGAGATCCCCCACCAGACAGTAGTGATCGGCCGGTTGCAGCATGGGGTTGGGGCCACCCGGCCCGGAGAGGATCACCTTATCTCCCGGCTTGGCATGGGTGGCAAAGGCACTGGCGGGCCCGCCGTCACCGTGCAGCACGAAGTCGATGTCAATTTCCTGCTCATCACGGCGAAACGCGCGGATGGTGTAGGTGCGGATCACCGGCTTGTCTGCAGGATTGCTCCAGCGCGGGCCGCTCGGGGTCATGGCAGGCAGCACCGGCTCAACCTGATGGGGCTGGGCCAGCATCACCTTGATATGGGCCCCACCGCAGGTAAAGGGATAGTCAGCCAGTTCGCTGCCAGCAAAAGTGATGCGACGCAAATGGGGGGTGATCCGGGTAACGGCCTTGACGGTCAGCAGACGGGGGCGATTGGGAGGCAGAGATGGGGACACGATGGGGCTCCTCGTTGAGTGTGTCACCCATGCTACACGCAAATAGGAATCACTATCAAATAGGATTCCTTCTCGTCGGCCCCGGCGGGAGGGATGTGCAAGAGCCATGCGATGTGGTGCGGCAATCGAGAGCTCGAGTGACGTGGGTGCAATCCAGCCTCATGATTGTGCGAAGAAAGCCCTCACCAACGGTCACCGGAAGTGGAGGTTCCATTTGCTTATTCGACCATTGTTTTTCGAGATCAAATTTTATTTCTCAATAAGTTTCCTATCCTTAGTGAAGCAGTTAATGTAAGCACAGGATGCCAAACAGGATTGTATGATGGATGACCAAATCCTGATTATTGATGATGATGATCTCGCCCTTCCCGACACGCAACAAGCGGGCTGGAAGGTGATGATTGTTGACGATGAGCCCGAAGTGCATCGCATCACCAAAATCACCTTGAACAAATTCGAGTTTGACAATCGCCCCATTGACTTTCTGCATGCCTATTCCGCTGCAGAGGCAAAGAAGCTGCTGGCCATCACCCCTGATGTCGCGCTGCTGCTGCTGGACGTGGTGATGGAGGTCGACCACGCGGGCCTCGATGTCGTCAAATATGTCCGTGAAGAGCTGCAAAACAAGATGGTGCGCATCGTGCTGCGTACCGGCCAACCCGGCCAGGCGCCGGAAGATGACGTGGTCACCAACTACGACATCAACGACTACAAGGATAAAACCGAGCTCACCTCCCAGAAGCTGCGCACCCTGCTGCGGGCCAGCCTGCGCTCCTATCGGGATATCCGCACCCTGGAGAGCAACCGTCAGGGGCTGGAAAAAGTCATCGAAGCCTCCAAGGGGATCTTTGAGAAGCGGGCCCTGCGCCAGTTTGTCGAAGGTGCCCAGGAGCAGCTCAGTGCCCTGCTCCACCTGGGCGAGACCCAGATATACGACGTCAGGCAATATGCCTACGAGGTAAAGGATCAACTGCTGGAGCCATTGCTACCCGGTTACCCGGCCATTCGTCTCACCGAGGCGCCGGAGATCCTGCGCCAGGCCATGGGCAAACGCAGCAATGTATACGGCACCAATCAGATGGTGCTCTACTGCCAGAACCAGCGCCACCACCTGCTGTTCCATATCGAGACCACTCGTCAACTCAGTCAGATCGATACCAGTCTGCTGACCCTGTTTACCGAAAACATCATAGTGGCGCTGGAAAATATCCGGCTGAACGAGGTGATTGCCGACAATCAGCGGGAGATCATCTACCGCATCGGCGAGCTGGTCGAAACCCGCTCGAAAGAGTCGGGGCTGCACGTCAAGCGGGTCGCGCTCTATACCGAGCAGTTCTGCCTGCTGCTGGGGATGAGTGAAGAGCAGAGCGAGCTGATCAAAAGAGCCTCACCACTGCACGACATTGGTAAGGTCGGTATTCCCGATGCCATCCTGCACAAGCCGGGCAAGCTGACCCCGGAAGAGTGGGAGATCATGAAAACCCACGCCCAGCTGGGGCAAGATATGCTCTCAGGCAGCGATCTGGCGCTGTTCCAGATTGGTGCCACCATCGCCGGCAATCACCATGAGAAGTGGAATGGCAGTGGCTATCCTCGTGGCCTGAAGGGAATGGATATTCCGCTGGAGGGACGGATCGTGGCACTGGCTGACGTGTTCGATGCCCTCGGCTCGGATCGCTGTTACAAGAAGGCGTGGCCACTGGACAAGGTGCTGGCGCTGATTGAGGAGGAGAAGGGTCAGCACTTCGACCCCCAGCTGGTCGAGCTGATGCTGGCCAATCTGGACAAGTTCCTCGAGATCCGCGAGCAGAACAAGGATGTCTATATCGGCGAACACTGATATCCGGTTTGTTCCGTTTATGAACTCAAAAAAACCGCCCTGCTTATCAGGGCGGTTTTTTATATCTGGCATCACGCCACTGCAGAGCGACGGTTACTGCTCCGGCAGGTTGAGATCCAGCTTGGCTGCCGGCTGCCCGGACTGCTGACTTTCGGCCTGTGCCGCCGCCAATGCGCGTTTGAAGGCTCGCCGTTTTTGCATCACCACAAAGCCGACACCACCCAGCATCACCAGCAGCACACCACCACCCGCCAATACCCAGATCAGCCAGCCCATCTCCTCCTCTGCCGGAGCCTCATGGGTTGACTCGGCACTGGATGCCGGTGCGGCAGCCGATACCACCTCTACGGGAGGGGGAGGCGGCGGGAAGATATTGAAGGTTTTGACCGGCAACTCGATTTTCAGCTCGCGGCCGAGGCGAGTGGTGCCATAGAGGGTTGCTTTCACCACATGCTGACCGACCTCCTTGATGATGGAGAGATCAATATCAAGCTTGGGCTCACTGGCGGTCTCGCTGAACTCGTAGAGGCCGCCCACATTGCTGGTCACACTCCCCTTGATCACCACGGAGGCGGGATCCAGCTCATCACGGTCGATCAGCAGCGACAACTTGGCACCCAGCTCTTCCGAAGGCGGCGCCAGGTTATAACTGAACGGATAGGGGTAGAGCAGTACATCCTGATAACGGGCGCGGACAAACACCTGATTACCGGTACTGAACATGGCGCGGTACTTGCCACCGGGTATATCTTGCAGTGTCACTTCCGCGGTCATGATACCGTCACCCGGCACTTCGTCGAGACCCTTGCCGTCATCGTGATAGTGGCCGAGCACCTGATCCAGCACGACCTTTTGCTGGCTGGCATCGCTAAAGGATTGCAGCTTGACGGTCATGCCAAGGTCAGAGAGATAGTATTTATCTTTCGGCGGCTGGCCATTGATCAGCAACCACGCCTTGAGCTTGACCACCTCCCCCTGATAGAGCTGCATCGGCAGGGCGGCGATATCGAGCCGGATATCGGAGAGGATGCGCACCCGGTTGTCGGGGTCCACTTCGCCAATCGCCTGCCAGGGGCCCGGCATGGGATTGCGCAGGGTAATGAGATCGTGCTCCGGCAGTGCCAGCCAACCCACCTCGGCGGGTTTGACCTTGCCCACGTAGAGCTTGCTGCCATCGGGACGAACCAGGATCACCGACGGGGTGCCCGGCTTGCGCTTGACGATGAAGGTGATCTCCTTCACCCCGTAATCGATGCGAAAGCGGTTATCCAGCAGCGGGATATCGGAGGGAGCAAACACCTCGGTCGCCGACGCGCCCAGCGAGAGCAACAACAGCAGACCGGCACACCACTTGCTCATTGCCGCCACAGACAACTTCCTCCCTTCTTCTGCACCAGATCCAGCCTCGCCTCGTGCAGGGCCTCTACCTCTGCGCTGGCGCGCACTACCTTGAGGGCGGGCCGATTGCTCTCCAGCCGGCGAATGCTGGTGTCCTGATTGCTTTCGTTTTCGTTGCTTTCACTGGCCAGATTGAGTTTGGTCTGGCCACCGGTCATCAGCAGGTAGACATCTGCCAGGATCTCCGCATCGAGCAAGGCCCCGTGCAGGGTACGGTGGGAGTTGTCTATGCCGTAACGATCGCAGAGCACATCCAGGTTGTTGCGCTTGCCCGGGAAGAGATCCCGCGCCATCGCCAAGGTATCGGTGATGGAGCAGATATCGGCGGTCTTGAAGCCGAGACCGAGCTTGCTGAACTCGTAGTCCATGAAGCTCACGTCAAACGGCGCGTTGTGGGCGATCAGTTCGGCACCGCGGATGAATTCGATGAACTCGTCGGCGATCTGGCTGAACGATGGCTTGTCGCGCAGGAACTCGTCGGTGATACCGTGCACCTGGATCGCTTCCGGGTCGACCAGACGATCAGGCTTGATATAGACGTGATAGTGGTTACCGGTCAGCTTGCGGTTGATCACCTCCACACAGCCGATTTCGATAATGCGGTGACCCAGATAGACAGGGCCGCCTGCCGTATTCATACCTGTGGTTTCAGTATCCAGAATGATCTGGCGATTCAGTTGGGGTGTGTTCATGATCCAATCTATGTCAAACTTCGGCTTTACTTACTCGCTAGTTTACCCCAAGCCTCATGCTAAAACAGATTGATTGCTCATGTTAAAACAGATTGATGTCTATACCGACGGCTCCTGCCTCGGCAATCCGGGCCCGGGTGGTTACGGAGCCGTGATGGTCTACGGCACCCACCGCAAAGAGATTTCCGCCGGATTCAAGTTGACCACCAATAACCGGATGGAGCTGATGGCCGCCATCATGGGCCTGCGCACCCTCAACGAACCGTGCAAGGTGCGCCTCACTACCGACAGCCAGTATGTCCGTCAGGGGATCACCCAGTGGATCATCGGCTGGAAGAAGAAAGGGTGGATGACCGCCAACCGTCAGCCGGTCAAGAACGTCGATCTCTGGAAGGAGCTGGATGCGGAAGTGGCTCGCCATCAGATTGAGTGGCTCTGGGTGAAGGGTCACTCCGGCCATCCGGAGAACGAACGGTGCGACGAACTGGCCAGAGATGCCGCCTGCGGCAAGGATCTGGCCGAGGATACCGGCTACCAGCCCTGACGGGCCATTCCCGGTGTGGCGAGGGATTTGGGCAGTTGCCAGCGCCGCCGCACCGGGATCAGTGGAAAGCGCCGTTTACGGGCCGCAATCACATACACCGACGCAAACACCCTGCAGTAATCCCGCCCGATGCTTTCCTGCCACCAGCTGTGCCAGCTCTGTTTCCCCATAAACGAGTAGCCAAAGCGCTCGTCGAACATCACTTCGCATCCCAGCAGATGCAGCCAGTCCGTCACCCTCCCCGGGGTAAACATCCGTGCCGACCAGGGCATCCTGCGCCGCAAGAACGGCACACAATGACCGATCCCGACCAGGCTCAAGGGGTTGTAGCCGCTGATGATCAGCCAGCCATCGTCGGTCAGCACCCTTTCGGCCTCGCGCAGCACCTGATGGGGATCGGCAGAGAAATCGAGGCAGTGAGCCAGCAGGCAGGCATCGACGCTGCCGGTGCGTACCGGCAGATCGAGGGGATCGCCATACATGTCGAGCAGCCGTCCACCGGGGGCAACCCCGATCTGGTGACGGATGGAGGAGCGTTTGCAGGAGAGTTCGGCGCTCAGGGCGCCAATTTTCAGCAGATGATAGCCAAACAGATTGGGGCACCAGTTGTCGAGCCGCTCCTGGATCTCGGCCGCCACCCAGTCCCCCATAGGCAATGCAGACCAGCTGGTCGGGATCTCGATTTGTTGTTCGGTACGTGCCACCTGCATAATAGGGCTCAACTCGGGGTTTCGAACGCCATCCTGTTATATAAGATACCCTCCCTAAAGAGAAGCAGACTCATGTATCCAGTGATCACAGTTCCAGCCTTTAATGACAACTACATCTGGTTGATCCGCCACGAAAATCATTGTCTGGTGGTCGATCCTGGCGATGCCGCCCCCGTGCTGGAGCGGCTCGAGGCATTGGGGCTGGTGCTCGACGCCATCCTGCTGACCCATCACCATCACGACCATGTCGGGGGCGTCACCGACCTGCTCAGCCACTTCCCCCATGCCCGGCTATATGGCCCCAAACTTGACCCGATGCCGGATCACCACGGTCAGTGGCTGGAAGATGGCGATCAGATCAACTGGCACGGCCTCGCCCTCGAGGTGATCCATGTGCCCGGCCACACCCGCGGCCACATCGCCTACCATGGCAACGGCATGCTGTTTTGTGGCGATACCCTCTTCTCGGCCGGTTGTGGCCGCCTGTTTGAAGGGACGCCGGAACAGATGTACCACTCGCTGCAACGACTCGCCGCCCTGCCCGATGAGACCCTCATTTATTGTGCCCACGAGTACACCCTCTCCAACCTGCGCTTTGCCTATGCGGTCGAGCCGGACAACCCGGCGATCCGCCGCCAGATCGGGCTGATCAGCAAACTGCGGCAACAAGGGCTGCCAAGCCTGCCAACCCGGTTGGGGGATGAACGCACTTTCAACATTTTTCTGCGCTGCGAGCAGGATTCAGTGAAATTTTCTGCTGAAAATCACGGACTAAAATGCGTGGAAAATCCGGTAGATACCTTCACCATCCTGCGCCAGTGGAAGGACGTTTTTTGAACAAACCTTGATCAGGGGGCCATTGCCCCTTATGATGCGGGCTGTTTTTCCTAAAAATGACCGGAACGAGATGAAGGTACGAACGGCCTTATTGGCAGCGCTGTTGCTCAGCGGCTGCCAAAACCTGAGCCATCAGGATGACCGGGCGCTAACGGCAATCGAGCCGATCAAGTCCCCCCAGGTCAAGAAAAAAGCGCATAAAAAACACTCTTCCCATTTCCTGTTTGGCGATGAACAGCTGGACGAAATGGAAGATACGGACAATCTGTGGGTGCGCATCAGCGATGATATGCAGCTGGAAACCCCGGATAATGCCCGCATCCGCCAACAACGAGAGTGGCTGTTGCGTAATGATAAGCATCTGGCGACCATTGCCAGCCGGGCTGAACCCTACCTCTATCTGATGGTAGAGGAGATAGAACGGCGTGAGCTGCCAATGGAGCTTATTACTGTCCCGATGATCGAGAGCATGTTTGATCCTCATGCCCGATCCCGCAGCAATGCGGTTGGACTCTGGCAGTTTGTCCCTGCCACAGGCAAGAACTTCGGTCTGCGCCACGACAACTGGTATGACGGACGGCGCGATGTGCTGGCCTCCACCAATGCGGCGCTCGATTATCTGGAGTACCTGAACCGCTTCTTTGACGGCGACTGGCTGCAAACGCTGGCCGCCTACAATGCAGGTGAAGGTCGGGTGCGCAACGCTATCCAGCGCAACCAGCGTGCCGGCAAACCGACTGACTACTGGTCGCTCGATCTGCCCCGCGAAACCCGGATGTATGTACCGAAGATCCTCGCCATGGCGGACATGATCAGCAATGCGGACAAATACAATGTCACGCTGCCGGTGCTCGCCAACGAGCCCAAGCTGCGGGTGGTAGAGACCGGCAGCCAGCTCGATCTGAACGTGGCCGCCCAACTGGCGGGACTGCGCACATCAGAGCTCAAGGAGGTCAATCCGGCCCTGAGCCGTGGTGTGATGTCACCCCGTGGCCCTTACCGCCTGCTGGTACCGATCGAGTATGCCGATACCCTGGAGCTGGCACTGACCGATCTGCCCAAGCGCGAACGTATTCGTACCCGCTCCTATCAGGTCACCAGTGGCGATACCCTGTCGCGCATCGCCCAGAATCACGGCGTCAGCGTGAGCGAGCTGAAGCTGGCCAACAATCTGCGCAGCAACAGCCTGCGTCGCGGTCAGCAGCTGGTGATCCCGACCCATGGTCAGGTCAGCAGCAAGGCAAGTACCGCCAGCAAGCCGCAGCAGCTGGCCAGCCGTGGCAGCCAGAAGGCCAAGGTCAGTTACAAGGTGCGCTCGGGTGATAACCTGTGGAGCATCAGCCAGGCGCACGGCGTCTCCCATGCCGAGCTGGCCAAGTGGAACGGTCTGAATGCCAAGTCGGCGCTCAAGCCGGGCATGAAGCTGGTGGTCTATCCCAAGCAAGGGAAGAAGAACGACAAATCGATGGTGTATCAGGTTCGCCGTGGCGACTCCATCTCCTCCATCGCAGCTCGCTTCCAGGTAGCCATCAACGATGTGATGCGCTGGAACCAGCTGGATAAAGGGGATTACCTCAAGCCCGGTCAGGAGCTGACCCTGTTTGTGAAGAACAACAGCTAAGCATCACCGCTTGAACCCGATACAAAACGGGGCCAGTCAAATGACTGGCCCCGTTTTTTTATTACTGCGGCTAACCGCTGTATCCGAGCCACCCACTCAAACAATGGCTTGGCACCGCCTGCGAATGCCTCGCCGCGCTGCGGGCAAAGCGCTCAAGCGCTATTCCCAGAGCCTTGTCGGCACCACCAGCAACACGGTGCGCTGGCCAATCGCCACGTTGGCATTGGGGAAGACCACCGCCTCACGCGGCTGCTCGACGGTGTAGCGCAGTTCGCCATCCTCAGCCAGCACGAACCCTTGCGGGAATTCGGTGAAGTTGTCCACATCGCTGGCAAACAGGAAGCGAAACTGCTCCGATTTTTTGGTGATCGCCCGATCGATGGCAAACAGGGTGAAATCATCCGCCCGCCACGGCTCCAGCGCCACCTCATCCTGAGTGACCAGCTCCTGCAGTGCCTGCCGGGTCTCGATAAAGCGGGTCATGTCGTTCTCACCAAATGGCCGTACCTTGCCCAGCTCCACCGTGAAGGCGTGAGCCCCATGCTGGCGCGAGCTGTAATAGCTGAAGGTAGTAGTCGGGCTGGCGGAGAGCAGAATGGTGCGCACCCCGCAGGCGCCGAGGAACTGCACCTGCTCGCGGCAGTGGGGCCGCTCATGGGGGAAGGGGTAGACGGCAAACTTCTCGTGGCGCGAACCGCGAATGGCGGTGTGCAGGTCGTAGTGGTAGCGGGGACGAGCCGGATCGGCAAAGAAGCGGCTCACATACTGCTCGAGACGCATGGCACGGATCCGCTCCCGATTGCAGAGCCCCTCCCCCTTGCTGTGGGCACCGGAGAAGAGCCGGTTCATGTTCTCTTCTACCTCTCGCAGCCCCAGATTCATCGCCGCCGGATTGCCAAACAGGAACAGCACCCGATGGCGGGCACTCAGCTCGCCAGCGAGCAGACGGCTCAGCAGCTGGTTGCAGATCTCGATGGGTGCGGTCTCGTTGCCATGAATGCCGCAGGAGAGGACGATATCCTTGTATCCCCCGGGCTGAGTGCCCGCGCCTCTGGCAGGCTCCAGGCAGAGCACGCCGGTATCCCAGACGCTGACTCGCGCACCATCGGGCAGGGCAAATTCAAAGGGCTCAAGCTGCCATTCATGGCTGCGGGTCAGGGCCAAAAAATCGTGCTGGGGAATCATCCGTCTCACCCTCTTGCGCTGGAACACTATGGCCGGATTATACGCAAGGCATCGCGGCTTAAAATCGTTTTTTAAACAAATTCAAACATTAACAACACAATGGTGATAACAATCGAGCGACGACAGCGAGGCGCTATAGCAATGTGAAATAAAGAGGAGAGGAAAGAGGATCAACGCACAACAGGGGAAAAGCGGGGGGAGATAAAACAGACTATCGCCCGCCTGATGGCCGGGCGCCACAGGGGCAAAGCAGCAAACGGATCAGCAGAAAAACGAGGCATCCATGCCCGACTGATCAACCACGCCAGAACGGCTTGGTGGTCTCTTGATAACGGTCAGCTTCGTTCAGGCCGATGTCTTTGAGCAGGTACTCGGGCAGCTCGGAGAGCTGGCGACGGCTACGGCTGCGCTCCAGCCAGGCCAGAACGGTCATTTTAACGCGAGCAACCAGATTCAATTGGCTGGAATGCTGGTAACCGGCTTCGGTATAAGTCATGTTGGCCATGATGTGGCTCCTCGGAATATGTGTTTACGCACTGGGCTTTATTTGATGCGCAAAGCTTAGTCAGGGAGCAGGTCCGACTCAATTGACGAATTTTGATACGTTACATTAGTAAAACTAATAGAAAAAAACTGACTAATACAATTTTAATGCTTTGATTTATAAAGAATAATTAAATCACCGTTCGACCATCCACTGCCCACAGCATATTGTGCTGCATGGCACCATCTTACATATGCAATTTACCGCGTTGCCTATGCACTCGCCAATGGACGCGCCATGGCTGGCAACCCCGCCATCACATTCAATTGTTAATTCAGTGATCTCTTGGCGATCCGCAATTAACACCATGAAACATAAAATAAACTTACTTTTCTTCCCTCGTCGCTCTCTCGATGACGACCCTCACACGCGCCTCTTGGCGTGCAACCGGCATACTGGTATGGTTATTTATACAGTAGTTTACTCCCCTGCCCTGACGCCATAGCTTATGCCGTCAACGGCGGATGAAACCACAGGATCATCGATGGATACCTTTACCCCGACCGCCGCCCTGCGTCAACAGATGGCCGCCATTGAGGCCTCCCTCAACCAGCTGGCCGATCTGCTCGGCCAGCTCGAGCTGCAGGAGGCCCATGTCTATCCCCTGCCCCCGGTGCCACAGGGAGAGGAGCACGACCCGATCGCGCAGATTGAGGTGGGTTATCTCAACGGTGAAGCCGCACTGGCGGCCACCCTTGCCGCCTATCGGGACCACAGCGCCCGTCCCGGCTGCTCCACCAAGGCGACTCACCGGCTGCCCGGCTGGCTGCGCTTTCCTGCCGCCGCAGCCCCCTTGCTGCAACCGCTGATCGACCAAATCAACCAGCACAAGCTCGATTTCAAGGCACTGGTGCAGCAGGCGGGCGGGCGGGACGAGAAGTTCGAGCTGGTACATACCGCCCTGCCCGGGGTGATCACCCTGCAGGTCTACCGCAAATTGACCCTGTTGGCGGGGGAGCTGCAATCCCTCGGCTTTACCTGGGCCGACAAGCAGACCATCAATCGCCTCAGTCGCGAGCAGGTGCTGGAGATGCTGGAGCGCAGCCGCCGCTACATACCGGCCCTCTCCAACAACGAGGAGTGGAGCAAGATGGTGGATCAGGAGGTGTACGACATTCGCCGTCTGCCGGCCGATGCCGAGCTGCGGATCCGTCGCCCGGTCAAGACCCACCCGATGATCAACCTGCTCTGGCTGGAGCGCACCCCGCGCAAGCAGCAGATCAAGGCGAGCCTGCCGCTGTTGCTCTGCTCCGATACCCCGCCTGCGGTCACTCATCTGGGCAACTATCCCCCCAAGAGCCGACAGGCGCGGCGGGATCGCAAGATTGGCGGCGAGCCCATCATCGAGCGGCTGCACCTTTATCTCTATCAGGGGTGACTGGATCAGGGATAGCTGGCTCAGGAATAATCGGGCCGCCTTGCCGCGATAAACGGCGCATCCCACATCAGCCCCAAATAAGAAAGGGGAGAACATCTCTTGATGTTCTCCCCTTTTCTGTATCGATAGGCGTTATGAAAGGTGGCGTCGCCAATCAGCCCATCAGCAGGGCCCGCAGGCTCTCCACATCCAGCCCGCGCACCTCGGACTGGCCGCTCAGCAGGCCATCGGCCAACGCCCGCTTCTCGTCATGCAGGGCGACGATCTTCTCCTCCACCGTCTGCTCGCACACCAGACGATAAACGGTCACCGGCTGGGTCTGCCCCATCCGGTGGGCCCGATCGCTCGCCTGATCCTCCACCGCCGGGTTCCACCAGGGATCGAGGTGCAGCACAGTATCGGCCTGGGTCAGGTTGAGGCCGGTGCCCCCCGCCTTGAGGCTGATGAGGAACAGCGGCACCGCTTCATGACGAAACCGCAGGATGGAGTCCTGACGGGACTTGGCGGAGCAGCCGCCATCCAGATAGCAGTAATCCCAGGATTTCTGCTCGATGCGGGCACGCAGCAGGCTCAGCAGATCGACGAACTGACTGAACACCAGCACCCGATGACCACCGTCGATCGCCTCTTCCAGCAGCGCCATCGCCTCGTCCAGCTTGCTGCTGGTCTGCGACCACTCTGGCATCACCAGCTCCGGCGAGCAGCAGAGGCGGCGCAGCCGGGTCAGGCCACTCAGCACATGCATCAGAGCGCGGCCATCGGCGCTTTGCACCTGCTGCACCACTTCGCGCCGGGTCGCCTCGTAGAGCTGGCGCTCTTCGGGGGAGAGGCTGATGTGGTGGATGATCTCGGTCTTGTCCGGCAGCTCGGTCAACACCTGCTGCTTGAGACGCCGCAGGATGAAGGGGCTGATCACCGCCCGCAGCAGCGCCATGTGCTGGGGATCCTTGACCGCCTTGCCAAAGCGGCGCTTGAACTCGCCAAGGCTGCCAAGCAGCCCCGGGTTGATAAAGGTAAACAGGCTCCACAACTCACCCAGATGGTTCTCGATGGGGGTACCGGAGAGGGCGAGACGAAAATCGCCGTCCAGCTGGAACAGCAGCTTGGCGCGCTGGGTGCCGGCGTTTTTGATCTGCTGCGCCTCATCGAGCACCATGGAGGACCAGCGGCGGGACTTGAGCGCCTCCGCCAGACTGCCGAGCATGCCGTAGTTGATGAGGATCACCTGACCGGCCTTGGCCTCGCGAATGATCCCCTCCCGCTCGGCCGGGTTCTCGAACACCACCACATCCAGTTCGGGGGCGAAACGGGCCACCTCCTCCTGCCAGTTGGTGACCACTGACTTGGGCACCACCACCAGCGCCGGGCCAAGGTGCTGGCGCATCCGCAGCACGATGAGCGCCTGCAGCGTCTTGCCCAGACCCATGTCATCGGCCAGACAGGCGCCAAAACCGTGATGGGCCAAGGTAGCCAGCCAGCGCACCCCCTCTTTCTGATAGTCCCGCAGGCCGGTAAGCAACTCATCCGGACACTCGACCTCCTGCTGCCACTCCTGCTGCAGGGATTGCCACGCCGCGTCCCCTTCGGTGGTAATGACCGAGAGCAGACGGGTGAGCGGATAGGCCAGCTTGTTGTTGATGCGCTGCTCTTCATCGAGCATGGCCCCCAGCATGGTGAGCCGCTCCACCAGCTTGTCGCTCAGCATCAGGCTGGTCTTCTCATCGAGCTGCACGGTGCGCTGGCCAGGAGTCATCTGGCGCAGAATAAGGCGCAGGTCGAGGATCTGGTGCTCATCGAGCGCCAGCGCCCCTTCGACCTGAAACCAGTCCTGCCGCCGCTCGATGCGCAGGCTCAGGGCCGCTTCATCAAGGCTCTTGAGGCGGGCGCTGTCCTGATGCCAGTGAATGACCACGCCGGCATCCACCAGCTCGGGCAGGGCATTGACCAGCGCCAGCGCCTGTTCCCCCTGCAGCAGCCACTCGCTGCCGGGCAGGCCGATGGGCAATTGATTGCGCAGCAGTTGGGCCTGCAGCTTCTCGGCCGCCAGATCCCGTTGCCAGTAGTGGTACGCCTTGATCCCCTGCCGCACGATAGGCTCACCCTTGCCAAGGGGCTGGGGCGGCAGATCGTCAAAGCGGGTCACCAGCTTGACCGACAGCTGACCATCCTGCCAATCCAGTTGCACCGAAGGAATGCCCGGCCAGGGAGCCAGTTCGGCGTTGCCGCTAAGCCCCGCAACCTGACTGTGCCAGGGCAGCTCGGGAATGGCATCCAGCGTGCGTTGCAGCTCGGCCAACCCCTCGGCGGGCAGCAGCGGGATGGATTCGAGCGCTGGCAAGCGGTCGAGCAGCGGCTGCGGGGTGAGGATCAGCTGCCACAGATCCTGCGCCAGCGGCATGATATGGGCCCCGCGGGCGGCCGCATCGGGGCAGAGCTGCGCACTCATCCCCTGTTCGGTGGCGACCACCTGCAGCAGGGGGGCGCTGATGGCCAGTTGTAGCTTCTGCCCCTTGGAGTTGAACAAGCGGGGGTGATCGGCCAGCGGTGCCCAGACATCCCGCGGCAACCGCCCCATCACCCGTGGCAGAGTGCGGACCAGCGCCCAGTCATGCTCGTCGAGCATGGCGGCATACTGGGTGGAGAGCAGGGCCGGATCGACCCGGCGACCGGCAGTCCACTCCCCCTTGGTGCTGAGCTTCTGGATCTTGCACTCCAGCTCGGGGCCCTCGGCATGCAGCAGCCACACCAGCCGCTCCTGCGGCTTGCGCACGCCGCTGGAACGTCCCAACCCCTGCAACCAGTTGAGCCAGCTGGCAGAGGCCGCGGTTTTATCCTCGTCCCCGTCATCATCCTGCTCGTCACTGCTCTCCGGGGCACTCTCCTCACTGCTGCGCAGCTGGCAAAGGGGCGCCCCTTTGGCCGCCTCCCCCAACAAGAGGCGCAGCAGATCCTGACAAAACGCCATCAGGCGATGATGAGGCTCGGCATCGAGCAGATGGGAGAGATCCCACTTGTGCAGCATGGCCACCTGCGGGCTCTGGGCACCGTGACGGGCCAGCGCACAGAGGTCAAGCCAGAGGTAGCCCCAGTGGAGCTCCTCCACCGGCAGTTGCAGGGTATCGAACAGGCCGACCGCCTGACCGTGGCGATCGCCCGCCCACTGGCTGAGCAGATCGGCAAGCAGGGGGAACTGGCCAGTCAGGCTGCGCTGCCACTTCTTGCGCTGTTCGCTGGCAATGACGGGATCGGCCTGCTGCAACCAGCCAAGCCAGAGCAGGGCGCTGAACGAACGGGGCCACTGGCCCGCCTCACCCTCATCGGCTGCCTGCCACTGGCCCAGCGCGGTGAGCAGTCGCTCGCCGAGCGGGCCGCTCTGGCTCTGCAGGGCCAGCGCCTGCAGGGCTGGCCAGCCGGGCACGGCGTCGTTGCCCTCGCCGGTTGGCGACGTGCTCTCGCCATCCCCGCAGAGCCAGCGCCACTCCGCCTCAAACGCTTTGGCCCGGGCCTGCACCTCGGGGGCGCAGCGCACCAGCGCATTGGCCAGCGGCCAGCGCTCTTCATAGGGGGCATCGAGCAGCAGTTGCAGCGAGAAGTGCTCCAGCAGCAGTTGCTGCCAAGCGGGGCTGGAGCCCGCCAGCAACTGGTGAGCATCCGGGGTATCGAGCAGGGTCAACAGATCGCTGGCCGAGAAATAGGTGGGGATCTCCCCCGCCTTGCCGCGGCAGAGCTCGCGCACCACCGCGTGGGTAAGATCCTGCCCGGTCAATGAGGGCACCCGGCTCCAGTCCGGCTCCGGGCAGAGACCGGCACGCACCCCCAGGATCAGCGCAAGCGTCCCCTCGGCGGTCAGGCTCCACTGCTGCTCCCCGCGCAATCTGACCAGCCCCGCATCCTGCAGTCGGGTCAGTTTATCGATCAGGGCATGGCCCATCGCCAGTTGATCTTGCAGCAAACGGGTACTGGCGACGCGCTGCAATTGCAGGGTGGCGAGCAGGGCATAACTATCCGAAGAGAGGGTGGACGCAGACATCAAGACTCACGGGCAAGTGCAAAAGCGGAATTTTAACGGTAAAGCGTCAGCGGCTCGACCCTTTACCGTGAAATAACTCAAAAAAAAAACGGCCATCCATGATGACCGTCGAAAGTAACGAAGGAAATAGCCGGATCATCCGGTTACCTCCCACAGCGGGAAAATCGGGAGCGCAAGCCCCTAATTCGTGGAGCCAATGCTAGAGGTTGGCGCCCGAAAAAGCTTTGAAGCGGATCACAGTTGAAAAGGATTTCTGAAAACGGTTTCAATTTTTGACGGCAAAAAACCATGCTTTAAGCGCCAAATAAGCCATCCTCAACCACCCTGCTCACCCGGAACAGGCCGCAATAATGGATACCCGCTCCAGGTATCAGGTGAACATGTCACTTCGCGTCAGGTGGCCACCTATCTCCTGCCACGACACGGTAAACAGGTAATGGCATCTATACCGTGGTTACATAAAGAAGAAGGTGCATAAAGAAAAAGCCCAACCTGTTGAACAGGTTGGGCTTGGTATGTGGCGGAGAGACAGGGATTCGAACCCTGGGTGGCATTGCTGCCACAATTGATTTCGAGTCAATCCCGTTCGGCCACTCCGGCATCTCTCCGTGGGGAGAGAGTTTTACCCAAGCAGGGCCGAGGATGCAATAAAAATTTGTTATATATCAAATGGCTGAATCAGATATCTGGGAGCAGGCTCACATTGCGGCACCAGTTGCTCACTGTGACAGAATGCTTGGAACAGACAAGCTCGCCCTTCCCATACGCCGGGCGTGCGTTCTCATACAACGGTGATCATTGCAAACCGCATTCAGGGAGGCCTTGCCTCACATAGAGCCCTTGCATCGACCCCATTCGTCCAGTCGTCAAGTCGCAAGTCGCAAGTCGCAAGTCGTCAAGCATCCACCCGACGCAGGGCCCGATCACATACCGGGCCATGCTCCCTGTCGTGATACTCGCACACCTCCATGTTGCGCCGTTCTCCCGCTTGGCGGTCAAACATAGGGGAGAGGCCGATTTTGGCCGGTTTCCTATGTATCCCCACACCGTTGCGGGTACGCGGCAAGCTGGTAATCATGGGCTGATTGAGGAACAATCGCGCCATCCTGGCGGCACTGTTGATGATGCGCCGCCCCGATTGAACTGATGGATCTCCTTATGCGATTGCCGAAACTCATGCCCCTCTCCTTAACGCCCGCCCTCTCCCTGCTGCTGGCTGCGACCCTGCTCTGCACCGCGCCCGTGCAGGCCAAGCGCTACCCGCTGCCGCCGGCCGAAAGCCGCCTCATTGGCGAGCTGGAGGATTACATCATCCAGCAGGATGAGCATCTGGAGCTGGTTGGCAAACATACCCAGATTGGTTTTTTGGCGCTGCTTGAGGCAAATCCCGGTGTAGACCCCTATTTACCCAAGCCGGGCACCCGCTTGACACTGCCCACCCAGATGCTGCTGCCTGATGTGCCGCGCGAGGGGATCGTCATCAATCTGCCGGAGCTGCGCCTCTACTACTTCCCCAAAGGCAAGAGCGAGGTGATTGTGCTGCCTATCGGGATTGGTGACATCGGCCGTGAAACGCCGGAGATGACCACCACCGTCATCGAGAAGAATCCGGACCCGACCTGGGTGCCCGGTCCCATGGTGCGCAAATCCTGGCTGGAGCAAAAAGGGATCACCCTGCCCGCCGTGGTGCCTCCCGGCCCGGACAACCCCCTCGGCAAGTTCGCCATGCGCCTCGGTTATGGCAAGCGCGACTATCTGATCCACGGCACCAACAAGGATTTTGGCGTTGGCCTGCGGGTGAGTGCTGGCTGCATCCGGCTGCGACCGGACGATATCGAGGCCCTGTTCAAGATTGTGCCGATCGGTACGCCGGTGCGGGTCATCAATCAGCCGGTCAAGGTGGCCATCGAGCCGGATGGTCGCCGCTGGCTGGAGGTGCACTCCCCGCTCTCCCGCACCGAAGAGGAGCTTGAAAATGGCGCCCCGCTGGTGCTGTCACCGGCCATAGAGAGCTTTATCAGGGCAGCTGACGTGATGCAGGATGAGGTGACCGCGGCGCTGGAGAGCAAAAATGGCCTGCCTCGCCCCATCAGCAGTTAACTCATCAGCACCTGCACCATACCGGAGTTGCCTTACGTCATGAAATACCTGCTTCTCATGCTCATGGTGGTCTGCCACCCCCTGTGGGCAAAAGACATTCTCTGGATGAACAATGGCGATCGCCTGACCGGCACTATTGAAGAGATCGGCGATGAGTCGGTGCGCATCGCCCTGCCCTATACCGGCGCCGTGACCGTCCAGCGGGATGCCATCAAGCGCTGGCGTCTGGAGAAGCAGGATAAACCCAAGGCAACCGCCAAAGGGGGTATCACCCTGTTCAAGGATGAGCAGAATGAGCGCAATGCCTGGCTCTGGAGCGGCAGCGGCGATCTCAACGTCAAGCTCAAGCACAAGGATAAACGCACCAACAACGTCAACTTCAAGGGAGTGACCGAACTGGCCAATCTGGATTGGCGTTACAGCCTATCCGGGGAATATACCTACGAAACATCCGACAGCGTCACCGATAGCCATGACTACAAGCTGAACCCGACCCTTGACTACTTCTTTGACCAGCACTGGTTTGTACGCAACTCGCTCGAAGCGGAGTATGACATGCTGGCTGACAACTATCTCAAGCTGAACGTTGGCTCGGGGCCGGGTTATCGCTTCTGGAATGACAAGCACAAACGGCTGGAACTGATTTCACAGGGCGGCATTCAGCGCGCCTACTTTCGCAGTGACAGCTGGCCAGGACTGGTCTTTTTCGATTCCAGGATCATCAGCTACCCCATCGGTAGCCTGAGCTGGGACTACCGCCAACCACTGTCATTCTGGCAACAGCGATTTGAGTTGTTCAGTAAAGGCACCTATCTGAAGTACCTGTCGCAACCGTCCCCTTACCTCACACTGGATCAGGACATCACCGGCAGCATCGGCCTGCGCTACTACTTTAACGATCATCTGCGTCTCTCCTGGTCGAGCGAGATGGAGTGGCAAAATGGCGCCCTGCACTATCCCGGGGTGGATGTCGAAATATCTGATCGCGAGTGGCGCCACTTGCTTAGTCTGGGGGCAAGCTTTTGAGTCGCGAGCAGATCAACAAGAGGAGCCAATTTGGCTCCTCTTTCTATTGCAGTAATAGCGATGCGAGTGATGCAAACTCACGACTCGTCGACATCACACTCAGATCAATCCCCAGGCAGCAATCTGGTAGATCCACACCATCGCCAGCAGGGTACCGACCAACCCCATGATGACGCCGATCCGCACCATCTGGTGGCTCTCCACCAGACCGGTGGCGTGGGCCAGCGCATTGGGCGGGGTACTGATGGGCAGCGACATCCCGAGCGAGACCGAGATGGTGACCGCCAGGATCAGGGTGTGGCTGCCGCCCCACTCGGCCAGCTCCGGCATGCTGACCGCCAGCGCCGCCACCAGTGGCAACAACAGATTGGCGGTCGCGGTGTTGGACATGAAGTTGGCCATCACCACCGCCAGCAGACAGGCCCCGACCAGCACCGCCAAGGTGGAGTACTCGTGGAACGGAATGTGGGTGATGAGCCGCTCGGCCAACCCGGAGTCCTCCAGCGCCAGCCCCAGCGCGATACCGCCCGATACCAGCCAGAGCACGTCGAGGGAGATCTTGTGCAGATCGTCCTTGGTGATGATGCCGGTGGTCAGGAACACCGCCACCGGGATCATGGCGACCACGTAGGAGCTCATGCCATGCAGATCCCCCAGCAGCCAGAGCACTATGGTGGTGATAAAGGTGAGGTAGACCACCCAGGCGCGAGGGGTCTGCATAAAGCGCCCCTCAATCTTGAGATCCATCCGCTTGAGGGTGCTCGGGAAGAAGCGCCCCAGCAGGAACCAGCCGAGCAGCAACAGCAGCACCACGAAGGGCACCGCAAATCCCATCCATTGCCCGAACGAGATGGCATGCTCGCCGGTCAGGTATTTGAGCGCCACCGCGTTAGGCGGGGTGCCGATGGGGGTGCCGATCCCGCCGAGGTTGGCCGCCAGCGGAATCGCCAGCACGAAGCCGATTTTGGCCGGGTCCTTGTCGGGAAACGCCGCCAGCACCGGAGTGAGGATGGCCAGCATCATGGCGGTGGTGGCGGTATTGCTCATGAACATGGAGAAGGTGGCGGTGATCAGCATCAGCCCCAGCATGACGATCCGGGGATCCTGACCGAACGGGCGCAGCAGCACCCGCGCCAGATTGACGTCCAGATGGTATTTGGTCGCCGCAATGGCGAGGAAAAAACCCCCGAGAAACAGCATGATAACCGGCGAGGCAAAGGTCGCCATCACCTCGGTCGACTTGAGCAGCTCACCAAAGCCCGGCTCTGCCTTGTCGGCGGTCATGAACCAGAGCCCCTTGTCGGAAAGCAGCAGCAGCTCCAGCACGATGATCAGCACCGAGGTGGCGAAGATGGGGATGGGCTCCAGGATCCAGCAGAGGGCAGCCAGCACGAAAATGGCCACGACTCGCTGCTCGACCACAGTGATCCCCTCCAGCGGGATCCAGTGGGTCGGGATCAGCAGGATGGCGAGGCTCAGCAGTAGCGGCAGAATAATCTTGTGATTGATGGGCACTATTGTCTCCAGGATCGGGAGTAAGAAGCCAATAGTGGCATAACATGCTATCGCCTCACGCAGCTATCTCGCCAAAATGAGAGCTGGCTAACTGCAGCCACTCCGGTTTTGTGAGTCATATCAAGCTGGAGTCAGCGCGCCATGGCTGACGCCTCACAGTTGGCAACAAACAGGCAAAAAAACGGGCCCGCTGTTCGTTGAACACGACAGCGGGCCCGTTTCACCATTTATGCCGATGAGGCGGCTCAGAAGTAGATGCGGGTCACCGACTCGATGACGCAACCCGGGCGACGGATCCCTTCGATCTCCACCTTGATCTCTTTGAGCAACTCCAGCCCGCCCTTGATGGGAGTGACCCGGGCCAGCTTGGTGCGGGCGCGGATGTTGCTGTCCACCTTGATGGGGTACGGGAAACGCACCTGATCCAGCCCGAAGTTCACCACCATGCGGGCGGTCGGGAACTCGGGGGTGGCCTCATCGACCGAGCCGGTCAACTGCGGCAGCAGCGCCAGGGTCAGGAAGCCGTGAGCGATGGTGGTCTTGAAGGGCGACTCGGCGGCCGCACGCTCCGGATTGGTGTGGATCCACTGATGATCCCCGGTCACCGCCGCAAATTGATCGATCATCTGCTGACTGACATGGAGCCATTCGCCCACGTGGGTCTCTTCACCGATGCGGGCCTGCAGGGTGGCATAGAGCTCGGCAGCCTCGGCCCCCAGCTCCACAGCGGGCTCCTGAGCCACGACGGGGCGACCGTTGGCCACCTGTGCCACGGTTGCTGCATCCTGTTGCTGTTCGTCCTGAGACTCGGCTTGCAAGTCCAGCACACGTCCCAGCAAAGGATGAAAATGTGCCTTTTGCTGAAACTCACGCCAGTAGTCGCGGATCGCCGGAGAGAGCCAATCCTTGAGCTCAAAGGGGTGCTGCGCCAGAATTTCGCGCTTGCGCTTCAGAAAATCGACAACTTTCATCTACCGATCCCTATTTGATTCAATGCCTGTAAAGAGGTCTAACCAGTCCTATTTTATTAAAGTTTCAGCTGTAAGTGCAAAAAAATCTCGGCGTACACCTGTACCAAGGCAGAAGTCACTACTTGCAACATGCAAAACAGCACGATCTGCCAATGAGAAAAACGATTTCCGGATATGCGACCAGCAGGGGGAAATTCACCGGGGTCATCATGACAAAAGGCCCTCGTCGGGCCTTGTGATGGGGGTTCAGCGCGCGCTCGACCAGCCGCTACGCAATCCCTCTTCATCCAGGAAGGACCAGGCGAGGATCCGGCTCACCTTGTTGCCCTGCGCCATGTCGATCACCCGCACCTGACGGGCTCCCACCCGGCTCAGCGCCTTTTTCGCCCCCGGCAGGTTCTCTTTTTTCGACACCAGCGAGCTGAACCAGAGGCACTGGCTGGCAAACTCCTTGCTCTGGGCGATCATATTGGCCAGAAACGCTGCCTCGCCCCCTTCACACCACAGCTCAGCCTTCTGACCACCGAAGTTGAGCACGGGCGCCCCTGTCACCTCCTTGCCCAGATTGCGCAGCTTGCGCTCCGTCCCCTTGCTCGCCTCTTCCAGCGACGCATGGAACGGCGGATTGCACAGCGTCAGGGCAAAGCGCTCCTTCGGCCCTATGATGCCGCGAAACACATGGTTGGGGTTGCCCTGCAGACGGCACTCAATCTGATTGCCGAGCCCGTTGCTCCTGGCCAGCAGGGTGGCCGCCTTGACCGAGACCGGATCGATATCCGACCCGACAAAACGCCAGCCATATTCGCGGGCCCCCAGCAGCGGATAAATACAGTTTGCCCCCACCCCGATATCCAGCACCCTCACCCCCTTGCCGGTAGGGAGCTGGCCTGCGCTCTCGGCCAGCAGGTCGGCCGCCCAGTGCAGGTAGTCCACCCGTCCCGGGATGGGCGGACAGAGGTAACCGGCGGGCAAGTCCCAGTGAGCAATCCCGTAGTGATGGGCCAGCAGGGCGCGGTTGAGGGTCTTCACTGCATCGGGATTGGCAAAATCGATGGTGCGGGTGCCGTAGTCATTGATAAAGACGTGGGCAGCCAACTCGGGAGTTCGCAGGCAGAGCGCCTCAAAGTCATAACCCGCCTGATGGCGATTACGGGAGTGAAGTCCGGATTTGCGGTCGCCCGACTTGGGGCCACCGGCTGATGGGGTGCGGGGTTTCATGCTGAGCCTGCCGAAGAAAACGGGCCCACACTATAGTGATTTGACTCGGGAAAGTCTAAACGACGGCAATAAAAAACCGGGCTATCGAGCCCGGTTCAAGTGAGGTTGGAAAAACAGTCCGTACTGCGAGCCGTTTGTCCAGCCTGACTCAGATATCGATCCGGCGAGCTTGCCAGAACTTGCTGCGCCAGTATTGGCTGTCCAGCTTGGAGCGCGTCACACCGGCACGGGTCGAGGCGTGGATGAATTCGCCATTGCCGACATAGATACCAACGTGGTTGAGACGACGATTGATTTTGAAGAAGACCAGATCACCTTCGACCAGATCCTGCTTGGAAACGCGCGTCCCTTCGTGGACTTGGGAGCGGGTATCACGGGGTAATTCGACACCGACGGCATTGCGGAACACTTCACGGGCGAAGGCGGAACAATCGATACCACGCTGGCTACTGCCACCCATCCGGTACGGAACGCCACGCCACTCTTTATATACTGTCAGGATTTCATTCACATCGGGTGTCTGGGAAGCTTCCGGTTCGATTACAGGTTCAACCATGGAAACTTCGATCTTGCTCGCGACCTCGGGTTGGGGTGCCGAGGCACAACCCACCATTCCGAGCGCGACCAGCAGTAGCATCAGGTGGCGCAATCCTTTATCCCCGCTAAATAGTAAATCTTGTTAAAATACGGCCCCAAAGGGCAATTTATAAGGCAACAGCACCCGACTATATCCAAGAATTCTATCGAGGCAAGTGAAAATCCCTATCGAGCTCACATTTTTGCAAGTAAATGCACGATTTTTCATAATTAATGTGATCATGCCCAAACAATATACAATCGCAAAAAGGGCCTTGGGTCTCATAGATAACTGGCTTTTATCCCTGCTTCAGCACCTTTTTAAAGTGAAAAATCATGATCGAAACCGATCTTTTTTTGTTAAAACCGGCCAGGGTATGCCAGGAACTGCTCGCTCAATTGCCTGAAGGGCTGTCAACCGATGAGCAGCATATCTGGCAAACCATGACCCATCCTGAACGGCGTCAGGAATATCTGGTGAGCCGCGCCCTGCTGCGCCAGCTATTGGCCGAGCGGCTGCAGCAACCCGCCGCCAGCCTGCAATTTTGCAACGGCCCCCACGGCAAGCCACGACTGCATGATGATGCCTGGCATTTCAATCTGAGCCACAGTGGCAGCTGGCTGGTGTTGGCACTCTGCCCGCAGGGGCCGCTTGGGGTGGATATCGAACTGGGCAAACGGCGGCATCATCCCCTCCCCCTCGCCCGCCGCTTTTATGCACAGAGTGAATATGAGTGGCTCTGCGCGCGGCCCGCTCAAGAGCAGGAGAGCGCCTTCTACCGGCTCTGGTCGCGCAAGGAGGCGGTACTGAAGGCCCACGGCGGCGGCATAGCCGCCGGGCTCGAGAAGGTGCGCTTTGTCCCGGAGCAAGGGTGGCAACTCGACAACCGGCTCGATGACATCTCTTATCAGGTACAGGATTGGCCCTTTGCCAGCGGCTGGCTCAGTCTCGCGACAGCGGCAACCCCAGTGACGTTTTACCGGCTGGATGAGCGCTTGAATTGCCAGTCGCTCAACCCCATGTTACTCAACACCCTTTCTGAAGAGTCCAACTCATGATCGTCGACATTACTCCCCAGAATTTTCACGTTGAACTTATCGATGCGTCCATGAAGAAGCCGGTCGTCATCTATTTCCATGCTCCGCAGATGCCGGAGTGTCAGGGGATGACACCGCTGATCGAATCACTGGTTGGGCCCGCCAATGAGCAGGTCACCCTGGCCAGAGTGGATATGAACGATCCCCAGTTGCAACCGCTGGCCAGTCAGCTCGGCCTGCGCGCCCTGCCCGCGCTGGTGCTGTTCCATCAGGGTCGCCCTGACGAACAGGCGATCATCGAAGGGCCGCAGGATGAAGCCACCCTGCGCCAGTATTTCGCCGCCTTCGCCCCCAAAGAAGAGGAAGAACTGCTGGCCAAGGGGCAACAGGCACTGGCTGACGAGCAGCCCAGCATCGCCTATGCCCATCTGACCAAGGCACACCAGCTGGCCCCTGAACGTCACGACATCAGCCTGTGGCTCATTCAGGCCACGCTCGACCTCAATCTGCTGGAGGAAGCGCAGGAGCGCCTCGGCACCATCCCGATGGTGGCGCAGGATGGTCACTTCCATACCCTCAGCTCACGGCTGGCGCTGGCCCTGCAAGCGGCAGACAGCCCGGAGCTGCGCGCGCTGGAAGCCCGCCATGCAGAACAACCCGATGATTTTGCCCTGACTCAGGAGCTGGCGGTGCAATACAACCAGGCTGGCCGTCAGGAAGAGGCGTTGGGACTGCTGCTGGAGATCCTCAAGCGGGATTTGGCATTCGGCGATGCCAGAAAAACCTATCTCGATATTCTGGCGACCATGGGCAGCACGCCGGCGGCGCAGAGCTACCGTCGTAAACTCTATAGTCTGCTCTACTGATCAGCGTCGAACTGGCTGGTAATGATGGGGGAGTGCCGGGAGACCGGCATGACCTCATGGGTCAAGTGCGAAGAGCGTGTAATGGGGATATAGAAGCGGTGAATTTCAGGCAAAAAAAAATGGCGCAAAACTGCGCCATTTTTTTCGCATGGATTACTTCTTGTAAGAAGTAGCCATGTTGTCGATGCGCTGGTTAGCACGCATAGCTTCTTGCTTGGCTTCGGCAACATCAGCAGCGATTTTGGACTGATCAGCACGAACTGCGCTAACATCTTGAGCCAGTTGGTCAACTTTGTTAGACAGATTCTGAACGGAAGTTTCCAGTTCGCTGGTGTTTGCACAACCGCCCAGCAGAGCGGACAGACCAACAACACCTACCAACAACAATTTTTTCATTTTTAAAGCTCCCTTGAACTCGCCAGACGTTTAGCAAGCGGCGTGATTATGGCACAAAAAAATCATACTTTGCATAGTCCCCACCACAGATAAATGCATTAAAACCCTCATTTTTTTTTGAATGAACAGTTTTTGTCCAGATTCGTCTAAAAAATGAGTGCCGCGTGGTGAGGGCACGGACAAAGGTTAACCAAATTTTTGCCTTATTACAATTTCGTATGAGGCTCAGGCACTCTGTTCTGACAACAATTGACGATATTGCACCAGATCCTCGATGGTCAGCACCGGCATCCGGTGCTGCCGACCGAACGCAACCAGGTCTGGCAGACGTGCCATCGAGCCATCTTCCCTGGTCAATTCACACAGCACACCAAACGGTTTCAGACCGGCCAACTGCATCAGATCGACGGTCGCTTCGGTATGACCACGACGGGTAAGCACCCCACCGATACGCGCCCGCAGCGGGAACACATGACCCGGGCGATGCAGATCGCCCGGTTTGGCGCCATCGGCGATGGCTGCGCGGATGGTGGTGATGCGATCAGCCGCCGAGACACCGGTCGTAACCCCCTGCGCCGCTTCGATGGTCACGGTGAAGGCGGTCTGGTAGTGGCTGGAGTTGGCTTCCACCATCATCGGCAGTTCGAGCTGGCGAACCCGCTCGTCGGGCAGGCAGAGGCAGACGATGCCGGAACACTCGCGGATCATCAGCGCCATCTGTTCATTGGTCATGGATTGGGCGGCGAAAATGAGGTCGCCCTCGTTCTCCCGATCTTCATCGTCGGCCACCAGCACGCCGCCTCCGGCACGCAAGGCAGACAGGGCCGCTTCGACACGGGCAACGGGATCACCGAATTCACTGAGTAGAGACTGATTCATGGTAAAACTCCTAAACAAGACAAGGACCAGAATCAGGGCATGGAAAGGCAGACAGAGAGGAGCATGCAGCGGCCAGCCCATAAGGGCCAACGCGGCAAGGTCTGTCTTATCCTCTTTCATCCGGACTATGACCGTCGGCTCCGGCATCTCACCGGATCTGCTGACCCCGACCCGGCAATCAGCCGGGTCGGGCGCTCGCGGGCTCCCCGAGTCAATCGGGATACCGCCGGTGGGGAATTGCACCCCGCCCTGAGAATAAGCGCAGACAGCCTAAAGAAAAACGGTTGCAGATACCAGCCAAAATCCCCCGCTGACTGAAAAGCGTTTCAACATTGCGCCCGGGATCGCGCTCTGCGGCCCGCTCGCCAGCGCGAGAGGCCGTGACTGGCGAATTTCTTTATGGCGCGGATCGGTTTATGGCATAGTTCCGGAAACAAAAAACAGTGCCCGAAAAAGAGCCTGAATAACGCTGCCTGCGCAGACTGCGGCGCCAACACCACAAACGGAAAATGACAGAGATGGAAAAGAAAATACTGCTCACGGATTGCCCGGATGCCAAAGGGCTCATCGCCAAGATCACCAACATCTGCTACAAGCACCAGCTCAACATCATCAAGAACGATGAGTTTGTGGATCATGAGAATGGCCGCTTCTTTATGCGGACCGAGCTGGAGGGACGCTTCAACGACGAGACCCTGCTGGCGGATCTGGATGATGCCCTGCCCACCGGTGCCCAGCGTCGTCTGGTCAAGGCGGGCAAGAAGCGTATCGTCATTCTGGTGACCAAGGAGACCCACTGCCTCGGTGACATTCTGATGAAGAACTACGCGGGCGCGCTGGATATGGATATCGTCGCGGTGATCGGCAACTACGACACCCTGGCCGAGCTCACCGGCAAGTTCAATATTCCGTTCCACACCGTCAGCCACGACGAGCTGAGCCGTACCGAGCATGAAGAGCAGGTACGCGCCATCATCGACAGCTATGAGCCTGACTATGTGATCCTGGCCAAGTACATGCGGGTGCTGACCCCGAGCTTCGTCGAGGCCTATCCGCGCAAGATCCTCAACATCCACCACTCCTTCCTGCCCGCCTTCATCGGTGCCCGCCCCTACCGGCAGGCGTTCGATCGCGGGGTCAAGCTGATCGGCGCCACCGCCCACTTCGTGACCGACGATCTGGATGAGGGCCCCATCGTCGAACAGGACGTGATCCACGTCGGTCACGCCTTCAGTGCGGACGACATGGCCAAGGCGGGCCGGGATGTGGAGAAATCGGTGCTGAGCCGCGCGCTGGAGCTGGTACTGAACGAGCGGGTGTTCGTCTACGGCAACAAGACGGTGGTCTTCAAGTAATTCGCCCACACGGCCCGTATGCAAACGCCAGAAACAACAACGGCTCCCGCGGGAGCCGTTGTTGTTTCTGCGCCAAATATCAGAGCGGCAGATCGTTTACCGTCACCGCACCCTTCTCCAGCTTCAGCTCGGAGGTCAGCGCTTGCTTGTCGGCCTTCAGATAACCCATCAGGGTCAGCTGATCGAGCATGGGGGCCAGTTGCGGCACCGCCTTGCCCAGCTTGTCGCTGAGGCTGGCATGCAGCACGCCGGAGAGGGCCTGCATTCCCGCGTCGCTGTTGAACAGTTGCTCCAGCGAGGTGGAGGCCAGCTTCACATCCCCCTTCATGGTCACCGCCTCACCATTGAGCCTGGCGCTGAGATCGGCCAGCTCCAGGGTCGCGCCACGTTTGAGCATCTTGTCCAGCGCCTGCTGGATGGCGGCATCTTCAACCCCCTTGCCACCGGCGGCCTGCAACCCCTGATACCCTTCCAGATCCAGACCGTTGAGGTTGAGCGCCAGCTTGCTGTCGGTGACCGCCAGGGTGTCGGTCTCGTTCTCCAGATCCAGCTTGGCAATCTTCATCTGATAGCTGCTGGAGAGGGTCTGGGCATCATCGCCGGTCAACTGGGTCTCGGTAGTCATCCCCTGCAGGGCGACCTTGACGCTGTCAGGCAGTTGCACCGTGAGGGCCGAGAGGGTCATCTCGCTCTGGGGCGAGAGGATCACACCGCTGATCTCGGCAATGTCGGCGCTCCCTTTCATATCGGCCAGCACCAAGTCCATCTTGCTCTGCTCTTCGTGGACCGTCATCCCTTGCCAGGCCATGGTGATGTGGCCATTCCCCTCCAGGTTGCCGTGAAACTCGCCGGAAAGCGGCAGGAAATGGAACTCGTCCAGCCCCTGTTTGACCTTGAATTCATTGGCCCAGAAGCGGCTGCTGTTGCCCTGGGTCCAGAGGCTGGTGACAGACTCCAGACCGAGTTCCCACTGCTCCATGCCCAGTGCGGTAAAGACCGGCGCCATAGTGCCATTATGGGTATCGAGCAGGAGGTGGCTCTTGATATAGAGCGGCAGGATCCGGCTCTTGACCACCAGTTGCAGCTCGATGGGCTGACTGCCCTCCAGTTCACTGTCGATGGTAGCCAGCTCCTCCGGCGTCACCACGATCTTCAGGATCCCGTCCCGGGTGAAGAGGTTGCTGCTGCCCGGCTGCCACTGCATATCGATGCCGGTCTCTTGCTCTACCTTGGCAATCTGCTCCGCCATGATGTTGTCAAAGCTGTTGCCCGTGTACCAGCACGCCGCCAGACCACCACCTACCAGTGCCGCACCCACGGCAAGGGCCACTATCTTTTTCATATATTCATGTGTCTCCAGGGAGTTGTCACTGCACTCTAGGGGCCTACTCGGGGCGAGGCAAGTGCAATCAGATGGCGCACCAACATTCTTGCGGTTCGCCACAACATCACAGCAAGGGACTGAAGAGATAGAAGATGTTCTCCATCGCCTTCTTGTACCAGGGGCGTGCCTGCCATTTGGCCAGGGTCATCGGGGTGGCTTCCGCCATATAGCCTTGCACCAACCGGGTCATCTGGGCCACGAACGAGGGGTTGTCCACCAGCAGGGTCACCTCGAAATTGAGCCAGAGGCTGCGCCGGTCCAGATTGACCGTCCCCACCAGCGCAAAGTCGTCATCCACCAGCACGCTCTTGGTATGGAGCAGACCGGCATCGTAGCGGTAGATCTCCACCCCGGCCGCCAGCAGCTCCTCCATGAACGCATTGCAGGCGTAATTGGCCATGATGGAGTCGTTGCGCGCCGGCAATACCAGTTGCACCTGCACGCCGCGTGCGGCCGCCGAGCTGAGCGCGGCCGCCAGCGGATCGTCGGGCACAAAGTAGGGGGTCGTCAGCACCAGATGGCTGCGCGCCTGATAGATGGCGAGCAGCAGGCTCTGCTGGATGCAGTCGCCACCGACGAAGGGGCCGGACGGAATAAGCTGGGCACGGTAGTTGGTCTGGGGCCAGGCTTCGGGATCGTGTTGCAGGCTGTCGAGCAGCCGCTCGCCGGTCTCCATCTCCCAATCCCAGACGAAGATCGACCACATCAGTGGCACCATGGGCCCCTGCACCCGGATCATGATATCGACCCACTGGCCAACCCCGGCATCTTGCTTGAAGAAACGGGGATCCACCATGTTCATGGAGCCGGTGTAACCCACCCTGTCATCGATCACCACCAGCTTGCGGTGCATCCGCAGATCTTGACGCTGGAACACAATGCGCCACGCGCCCACCGGCAGCACCTCCACCAGTTTGACCCCCGCCTTGCGCAGCTTTTTCGGCCAGTGAGAGCGGAAGAACTGTTTGCTGCCCACCGAATCGAGCAACAAGCGACAATCCACGCCGCGTTGCGCCACTTCAATCAGCGCCTCGCACACCTCGTCAGCATCGCCGCCCGGGTACCAGATGTAGAACTCCAGATAGCAGGAGAGGGTCGAGCGGCGGATATCCTGCGCAATCTCGCGCAAGATCCAGTCCGGCTTGTTGAGCAGGGTCATGCGGTTGCCGGAAAGCATCGGCATGGCGAGCCGCCCCTGGATCAGATCGTGCAGCGGTTGCGCCTTGGCGCCCACTTCGCAGCAGTGCTGAGGGAACAGACGCGCCAGCTGACGGATCCAGATGGCGTAAGGACGGTACATGGCTTGGGCGCGCTCGGCGCGGCGGCGCCCCAGCTTTATCTCACCAAACAGCACATAGAAGCCCACCCCGGCAAACGGAATGGCGTAGATCAGCGCCAGCCAGGCCAGCGATACACCGATGGGACGGCGTTTCATCACCACCCGAAATGACACACCGGTGACGATAACTGTGTGAAAAAGCAGTAGCAGCCAACCCAGAAAACGGGAAAACAGCAGTTGAAGATCATGTTCCAGACCGTTGAGCAACGGGGGCTCCTTCTCATCGACAAACAGTGCGGTGGGCAGACCCCAACCGGCCGCAATGGTATGCTGTAAGGCAAATCCATTCTATCAGGTCGCACGCATGATCCTGCAATCTATGCTGCTCAGCCTGGCCATGCTAGGCCAAGGCTCATATGACATCAATGAGCAACAGATAAATCAGTACCTGCAATCGCAGGTGCAAGTCGATAAACAGCTGGAACTGCCCGGCATCATCAAGGCTCATGTGAAACTTGAGCAGAGCGATGTCCAGATTGGTCGCCAGCGCCCCGACACGGCACGGGTCTATGGCAAGGGCAAGCTCAAAATCGCCCTGCCCGACAATACCGAATATGACGCCCGCCTGCAGATGACCTATGAGGCGAGGCCCCGCTATGACAAGGCCCAGAGCGCGCTGTTTCTGGATAACATGAAGCTGGTGGAGTACAAGCTGGAGCCGGAAGCGGCCGAGAAGAAGTTCGGGCTGATGCTCAACATGCTGCTGCAGAGTATGGAGAAACGGCTCGAGACCAAGCCGGTCTACAAACTCAATGACAAGGATCCGGATCAGGCCTGGCTGAAGGAAAATCTGCTGGGGCTGGAGCTGTCACCGGGCAAGATCCACCTGTTGACCAACCCCCGCTAAATAACTCAATTCAGGAGGGGCTGGGTGGAATCCCGTACCAGCAGCTCCACCTGATAACCCTGCTGCTGCTGCCGCTCGTAGAGTGAGAAGAGCGACCCGCTCAATTGGTTGAGAGGCATATCGGCAAAACCGGCCTTGAGATAGAAGGGCTTCTCGAACGGGAGCGCCTGACAGACCACCGGTTTGTCCGCCAGACCGTGGCAAGCGTGCTGCAACAGCCGTGACCCCAGTCCCAGCGACTGGTAGTGGGGTAACAGGCGAAAGCCGCACAGATGGTAAAACTCCTCCTCGTCCCGCAACCGTACCGCCCCCACCAGCCAGTGAGCATCACGCACGACAAAGATCCGCTCGGCCAGATCCGGCACATAGTGGGAAAACGTCGTTTCGTAATAGTCCCTGATAAGGGAGAGGTCGGCGTCGCAGTACTCTTCGAAGGTGAGTTCCATCGCCAGCTTGCTTGTCACAGACAAATCCTTTGGTAATCAATTATTAGTGCCAGATACGGTGATCTAATCCGACCAGCTGACGCCAGCACGATAGCATGCCTTTCGTCAACAAAAAAGCAGGCGTCATGGCGACGTTGCTGACCCGGTGGAAGAGACCATGACCCACGGCCTGACTGCCAACGCACGGCTTCACGATGACAACCCTTTATTGTGGTGGATACTTTGATCCCGGTCACCGAATCGGGTCATTTGCCCCCTGCTTGCCGCTTGTTCTGCCCTCGTCATGATGCTTTACTCAACATGGTCATCACAGGAAGGAGTATTACGGTTGAAAGCATGGATGCTGGCAGGCCCTATGTTGTTGATCCCCCTGAGTGGATGGAGCCAGACTCCCCCGCCCGCGGAGGTGGTCTTCCTGACTGCAGCCCCCTCCCCCCTGCGTCCGGTCAATGAGGCCGCACCCGCCCCGCAAACCGGGGCAACTCAAATGGCGGCAACCGCCGCTGGCGGCAACAAGCAGATCCAGGTCTATAAATCGGTACAGCAGAACGGGGTAGTACGCTACTCCGACATGGCGCCAGAACAGGGCCATTACGAGCTGCTGCTGTTCAACGACTGCTTCGCCTGCGATCCCAAATCCAATGTCAACTGGCAGACCACCGGGCTGTTTCTCTATGACTATGCCAGCACCATCAAGGCCGCCGCCAAAACCTATCAGGTTGAGCCTGCGCTGATCCGGGCGCTGATCCATGCCGAATCCGCCTTCAACCCGCTGGCGGTCTCCCGCAAGGGGGCGATGGGCCTGACCCAGCTGATGCCCGCCACGGCGCGGGAACTGGGCGTCGGCAATGCCTTGCTGGCGGAGCAGAATATCTTCGGCGGGGTGAAATATCTGGCGGGACTGCTCAAGCAGTATGACGGCAACGTGGCACTGGCGACTGCGGCCTACAACGCCGGAGCTGGCGCCGTACAAAAACATGGCGGCATCCCGCCCTATGCGGAAACTCGCGCCTATGTGGAGCGCGTCCAGCTGCTCCACCTGCGCTACAAGGAGATGCTGCAGGCCAAAGGGCTGTGACGCTCGGCCCGGCCCATTCTCTCTTTCCCCCCTCCAGAAACAAAAAACACGCCCGCAGGCGTGTCGATACCACACGTTGTTTCGCCAATGATTACTTCTGCTCAGTCGCCACCAGGCGATAAGCCAGCGCACCCAGAATGGCACCGACAATCGGGGCAACCCAGAACAGCCACAGCTGGCTGACCGCCCAGTCACCGACAAACAACGCCACGCCGGTACTGCGGGCCGGGTTGACCGAGGTATTGGTCACCGGAATGCTGACGAGGTGGATCAGGGTCAGGCACAAGCCGATGGCGATCGGGGCAAAACCGGCAGGCGCGCGGCTATCGGTGGTGCCCATGATGACGAACAGGAAGAAACCGGTCATCACCATTTCGCACACCAGTGCGGCGGTCAGGCTGTAACCACCCGGAGAGTGCTCGCCGTAGCCGTTGGAGGCAAAACCGGCGGAGAGATCAAAGCCGGCCTGACCGCTGGCAATCACGTAGAGCACGGCAGCGGCGGCTATGCCACCCAGCACTTGCGCCACGATATAAGGCAGCACACCGGATGCCGGAAAACGACCACCCGCCCACAGACCGACAGTGACGGCCGGATTGAGGTGACAACCGGAGATATGACCGATGGCAAATGCCATGGTCAGCACGGTCAGACCGAAGGCCAGCGAGACCCCCAGCAGACCAATCCCGACATGAGGGAAGGCTGCAGCCAGCACGGCACTGCCGCACCCGCCCAATACCAGCCAGAAAGTGCCCATAAACTCGGCAGCAACAGGTTTCACAATATTTCTCCCATTTGAGATAACACCGAACAGACCCGAGAAGGGCCCATGCTTGAACAAGCGCAGCATTATGGGAGTGTGAGTCCAGATTGCGAACCCTGCCGACAAGGTTCATTGAATGTGACATTCATCACAATTTATTGATTGGATAAGAGATTTATCATTAAGGAAGCTGGCGGCACATCTCATACCCAAGGGCGTCATGCGACAACTTGTGACACCGTTTCGCTCGACTGCTCATCTGTTGAACGATCAAAACGGAGAGGTGGTCAGTTCCCTACCGGTGTAAAGCGGCTGACAACCTGCCCCTGATGCTCAATCCACTCCATGAACATGGCGACAGGGCGGGCATAGACCTGACCATCCTGTTCGGATTGATAGATCACCAGCTGCTCCTGGGTTTCGGTGTGCAGGGCCAGGGCAAGCACTTGATAGTAACCCCCCTTGAAGTGGCGATAGCGGCCGGGAACGGGTGCATGCATGGGAAAACCTCGCAGGAATAGACACCGATGAGCGGATCACATAACGATGACACCGTCGGTGCCATTCAACTCATCGCAAAGGGGGACGAAGACGATTTTTTACACAAGCCAATCGTGCCACAGGATCCTGATATTGCAACACAGTCGGGCAGCTTTGTTAATTCGTTCCCCATGTTTCACTGGTGAACCTCGGTTAGCACAAACGATCGTGCTAAATTTAACGTTCTAGCAACCCTGTTTCAGGGCTAAAAATCAGGGAATTCTTCTAAAAAGAGGATTGTTCTAGCATTCAATTCTGTGAAGAATAGGGGAAAAGAAATTTGATACTAAAAATCGCCTTTTTCGCCAACGCGTCCCCATGGGGAAGGAATCACACTCACCATGTTCACTATCGACAAGTCGCACAAGCTCGACGATGTCTGCTATGACATCCGCGGCCCGGTGCACAAAGAAGCCCGCCGTCTCGAAGACGAAGGCCACCGCATTCTCAAGCTCAACATCGGCAACCCTGCCCCGTTTGGTTTCGATGCGCCGGAAGAGATCATCAAGGATGTGATCCTCAACATGCCGCTGAGCCAGGGCTACTGCGACTCCAAGGGGCTGTTCTCGGCCCGTAAAGCGGTGATGCAGTACTACCAGCAAAAAGGGATGCGCAAGGTCGATATCGACGACATCTACATCGGCAATGGCGCCAGCGAACTGATCGTGATGGCGATGCAGGCGCTGCTCAACAACGGCGACGAGATGCTGGTGCCCTCCCCCGACTACCCGCTGTGGACTGCCGCCGTCACCCTCTCCGGTGGCCATGCGGTGCACTACCGCTGCGACGAAGGGGCTGACTGGTATCCGGATCTCGATGACATCCGTGCCCGCATCACCCCGCGCACTCGCGGCCTGGTGCTGATCAACCCCAACAACCCGACCGGCGCCGTCTACGGCAGCGAGTTCCTGCTGGAGGTGATCGAGATCGCCCGCCAGCACAACCTCATCATTTTCGCCGACGAGATCTACGACAAGATCCTCTACGACGACATCTCCCACACCAGCGTCTGTACCCTGTGCGACGATGTCATGGTAGTGACCTTCAACGGCCTTTCCAAGGCCTACCGCGCCTGCGGCTTCCGTCAGGGCTGGATGGTCATCACCGGCCCCAAAGGCCGTGCTCGCGGTTACATTGAAGGGCTGGAGATGCTGGCCTCCATGCGGCTGTGTGCCAACGTGCCGATGCAGCACGCCATCCAGACCGCGCTTGGTGGCTATCAGAGCATCAACGAGCTGATCCTGCCGGGTGGTCGCCTGCGCAAGCAGCGGGACAAGGCATGGGAGCTCTTGAACGAGATCCCCGGCGTCTCCTGCGTCAAACCAAGGGGGGCGCTCTATATGTTCCCGCGCCTCGACCCCAAGGTGTACGACATCCGCGACGACCAGAAGATGGTGTTCGACCTGCTGCAGCAAGAGAAGCTGCTGCTGGTACAGGGCACCGGCTTCAACTGGCCGGCACCGGATCACTTCCGGCTGGTGTTCCTGCCCCGCGAAGAGGAGCTGGAGGATGCCATCGGTCGCCTCGCCCGCTTCCTCAAAGGCTACAAGCAGTAAACAAAGCCAATGAAAAAAAGGCTCCTTACGGAGCCTTTTTGTTGTCTGTGGTTTTATCCGTGCCATCAGCCGTGCAACAGGGCGCCGGCCACCAGCACCGCCATGGTGATGAGGGCTACGCCGATGATGAAAGGCAGCACCCAGCGCACGAAGCGATCGTAGGGGATCTTGGCGAGCGCCAGACCGGCTACCAGATGAGCGGCTGTGGGGGCAAACAGGTTGATCCAGCCGGAGGCGGACTGATAGGCGGTGATCACCAGATCCCGCGAGATACCGGAGAAGTCCGCCAGCGGCCCCATCAGCGGCATGGAGACGGTCGCCAGCCCCGAGGTGGAGGGGATAAAGAAGCTCAGGATGATGTGCACCAGATAGGCCATCAGGATGAACACCGACGAGGAGAGTCCGGTCACCAGCCCTTCGGCCCAGTGCAAAATGGTGTCGATGATGACGCCCTGCTCCATCACCACATAGATGCCGCGCGCCACCGCCACTACCAGCGCCACCCCGATCAGATCCCGCGCTCCGTTGAGGAAGGTCGCTACATAGTTGGATTCCGGCATCCGGTTGATCAGCGCAATCAGGATGGAGGCGCTGAAGAACAGGGTGGAGAGCTCGTCAAACCACCAACCAAAGGTGGGCAGCAGATCGATCCCCAAATCCGACCAGGGCACCACCGCATAGATCATCAGCAGGAAGGTGCCGAAGAAGACCAGCATGGTGAGCTTCTGCTTGCCGGTGAAGGCGAGGTTGCCGCTCTTCATCTGGGAGAACTCGTCGTCATAGGTGATGTCGGCCAGCACGGAGCGGGACTTGTCCTGCTGTACCTGCTTGGCGTAACGCATCACGAACCAGGAGGCGAAGATCACCAGCAGCAGCCACTGGATGACCCGCAGGCCAATCCCCTCACCGATGGGGATACCGGCAAAACCGGAGGCGATGCCGGTGGCAAACGGGTTAACGGTGGAGGCGAGCACCCCGACCCCGGAACCGAGCAGAATGATCCCCGCCGCCACCATGCGATCGAAGCCCGCCGCCATCATGACCGGCACAATGAGTGCCCAGAAGGCCACCGTCTCCTCCGCCATGCCGAACGTAGAGCCACCGAGGGCAAACAGGGCGATCAGCACCGGGATAAGCAACCGCTCACGCCCGGCAAAGCCGCGAACAATGGCCCCTACTCCGGCATCGAGCGCACCGCTTTGCATGGTCACCGCCAGAAAGCCGCCGATGATGAGCACGAACAGTGCCACGTCGGCCGCCTTGTGAAAGCCCTGGATCGGCGCCTTGAGCACCTCGAACACCCCTTGCGGGTGGGCGGGTAACTCGGTGTAGCTGCCGGGCACCGGCAACAGCCGCTCGTCGCCGCTGTAATCAGCCACGGCCGCTGCCGCAACCGGCTGCTGGGTCTTGGCAGTGACATAGTCATATTTGCCCGCTGGCAGCACCCAGGTGAGGGCGGCCATCAGGGCGATGATGATAAAAAGCAGGGTATAGACAGTGGGGAGTTGGCGCTTCTTGGGCGCCTCGTTTGGAGTGGTCATAGCTTCCGTTCCTCGGCAATGCCGTCTGTGATCCGATCAGCGCAAGACTAGCGGGTTTGATATGGGAAAAAGGTGATCGCTGATAATAAAATTCCGCAAATTAGCGGAATGTTTGCCAAAAAAACAGGGCCCCGCAGGGCCCTGTTTTCACTTGAGTCAGACTCAGAGTTCGACCACGTCGAATTTCACATCCGGATTCACATCCGCATCGTAATCGACCTCGTCCAGGCCGAAACCGAACAGGCGCAGGAACTCCTGCTTGTAGCCGGTGTAATCAGTCAACTCGGAGAGGTTCTCGCTGGTAATGGAAGGCCACAGGTCGCGGCAGGTCTGCTGCACGTCTTCGCGCAGTTCCCAGTCATCCATGCGGATGCGGGCCTGCTCGTCCAGCGCCATGTCGGACGCGTAGAGACGGGTGCGCATCATGCGATCCACCTGCTCCATGCAACCCTCGTGAATCCCCTTCTCCTTCATGATCTTGAAGGCCATGGAGATATAGAGCGGCATCACCGGAATGGCGGAGGAGGCCTGGGTCACCACGGATTTCAGCACAGCCACATGAGCGGTGCCACCCTTGGCAGCCAGATCGCCACGGATGGCGGCAGCGGCGCGGTCCAGATCTTCCTTGGCGCGGCCCAGAGTACCGTGCCAGTAGATGGGCCAAGTCAGATCGGTACCGATGTAGGAGTAAGCCACGGACTTGGCGCCGTCAGCCAGCACGCCAGCATCACGCAGGGCGGCCATCCACAGCTCCCAGTCCTGACCGCCCATCACGGTGATGGTGTTCTGGATCTCTTCCTCGTTCGCCGGCTCGACGGTGGCGGTGATGATCTGATCCTTGTTGGTGTCGATCGCGGTGGTGGTGTAGACCTCACCAATCGGTTTCAGGGCAGAGCGCACCACTTCGCCGGAGTCCGGCATCTTGCGCACCGGAGAGGCTAGGGAGTAGACCACCAGATCGATTTGACCCAGATCCTGCTTGATAAGCTCGATCACCTTGGCGCGGCACTCGTTGGAGAAAGCATCGCCGTTGACGCTCTTGGCGTAGAGACCCGCCTCTTTGGCTGCCTTGTCGAAGGCGGCGGAGTTGTACCAGCCAGCGGTACCGGTTTTGGACTCGGTGCCCGCTTTTTCAAAGAAGACGCCGAGGGTGGCGGCGCCGCTACCGAAGGCAGCCGCAATCCGGGAGGCCAGGCCATAACCGGTGGAAGCGCCGATCACCAGCACCTTCTTGGGACCATTCTCGATGGTGCCCTTGGCTTTGGTATAAGCAATCTGGCGACGAACATTGGCTTCACAACCGACCGGATGAGTGGTGGTGCAGATAAAGCCGCGAACCTTGGGTTTGATGATCATATGGAGTCTCGGATCCGTTTAATGGATGAAATCGGGGCATAAGATACCTCATCTTGCCGCGATAAGGTGCTCTGATGTGTTGAACGGCGGCAAAAATGGGCATCCGAAGGTGGCCATCATAGTCCATGCCATGATGCCCACCTCACGGCAACTAGCAGGCAATGCGGGTGATATGACCATCCTGCAGCTTATAGAAGGCATCTTGCGGCAACTCCTGTGCCCAGGTCGCCTCATAGTCGAGATCGGCATAGACGCCGCGTAGCATGGCACCGAGCAGACCGTGGGAGATGACGATGGCCCGCTCGGCGATGGCTGGATCCTGCAACCACTGGTGTGCCCGGCGCTGAATGCTCTCGAAACTCTCCGCCCCCGGTGCTTGCAGATACCAATCCCCCTTGCCGGTATCGAGTTCGGGGTGGGCAAGCCGCAGCACCGGGATCTGGCAGCTCTCCCACTCCCCCATGCCCAGCTCCATTAACCGATCGTCCCAGACGATGCGATCCGCCGCCAACCCCAGCTGCTCGCACACCAGCAGCGCAGTCTGACGAGCACGGCCGAGCGGGCTGGCGTAGACGGTCCAGCGGGCGGGATCTGCCAGTTCGTCGGCAAGCCGCCGCCCCATGGCGATGGCTTGCACCTCGCCCTTGTCGGTCAGATCGGAGTTGCAACGCCCCTGCAGACGCTGCTCGGCATTGAATCGGGTCTGGCCGTGGCGCAGCAGATAGATGAGTCGGAACATGATTTCTCCAGCACGTTCAGATAGATAGAAAAATAAGGGGGACGATGATAGCAGATGAGCCCGGGGGATGGCCCAAACAGACGTGTAAACGCAGGCGTAAAAAACGGGTCAGTGCCGACCCGTTTGCTGTCAATTTGGCCAGAGTGAACCGGCTCAGCCCTTCTTGATCTCCCGCAGATAGCGGTAGATGGAGTGGACCGAGATGCCGAGCTGGCGCGCGGCGATCTGGGCACTGTCTTTCAGTTCGAAGATCCCCATGTCGTGCAACTGGTTGACGATGACCCGGGTCTTCTGGGACGGGGGCACCGCCTCGTTGCCGCGCACCTCGGCACTGACGGTGTCGATGGTGCTGTTGAGCGCCTCGTCGATGTTGCGGGCGAACACCTCCGGGGTGGCATGACTCTCGTGGGGATGCATGCACTCCGGCATCATGGTGCGCAGCACGGATTGCAACGGGGCATCCATGTCGCTGTTGATGCAGAGCAGTCCGATGGCCCTGTGCTCCCCGTTCCGGATCACGGTGGTGATGGAGCGCAGGGTCTTGCCGGTGGCGCACTTGGTCATGTAGGGGCTGGAGATATCCTGCCCGCTCTTGAGCTTCATCATCGCCAGATTGGTGATGGGAGCGCCGACACTGCGGCCGGTGATATGGCCGTTGGCAATCTTGACGATCGAGGGATTGCGCACATCCAGGCTGTGGAGCAGCACCTCGGTGTGCTGGCCATACATGGCGGCGATGCCGTCCACTATGTTCTCCATCGACTTGAGGATCTCAAAATCGCTCGGACTCAACTCTTGCAGCTTCACAATGGGACCTTCTTGCAAGGGTTGCTGCACGCGGGGGGATGGCAGTACAGCAACCGACAGGGACATCAGGCGGACATGATATCAATAATGGTGGTGTCTGTGGCAGACATGCCTTCCTTCACCATCTGACCGACGTTGCGGATGGTCTGATCCACGTTGCCTGCAACGATCCCCTGACCCGACACCGAGTGGCTGTTGAGGGCCATCAGGAAGCCGCGTACCGCCGCGCCGGAGGAGGTACTCACCTTCATGGCGCAGGAGGCTTTCGCCCCGTCGCACACCATGCCGGCACTGTCGCTCAGCACGTTCTGGATGGCGAAGCAGGATTGCTCGAAGCTGCCGCCCGCCAGATAGACCATGGCCATGGAGGCGGCCGCGCTGGTCACGGTATTGCCACAGAACGCCGACAGCGGCGGATAGTGGGACTTGATATAAATGGCGCCCAGATGGCTCATGATGAGGGCGCGAGCCAGCTGCTCTTCGCTGGCCGCAAAGCGCTCGGCAATCACCATCACCGGAATGGTGGCAGCGATGCCCTGGTTGCCGCTGCCGAAGTTGCTCATGGCAGGCAGGGTGGCGCCCCCCATGCGGGCATCGGAGGCAGCCGCCGTCATCATCACGATGCGGTTCATCACATCCTCGCCGATGAGGCCGGCATTGATGTTCTGCTGCATGGTGCGGCCGATCTCCAGGCCATAGGGGTTGTTCATCCCCTCGGCAGAGAGCTTGCCGTTGAGTTCGGAGGCTTTGAGGATGAACTTGATCTGCTCGAACTCCACCTGGGTGGCGAACTCGTAGATGGTGGCGATGCTGATATCGACGCCATCGCAGATGGAACCGGTGGCACCGCTCTGGCTCTGATCGGCGGTGAAGGTCACCTCGCCATTGCGGCGCTGCTCGACGATGCGGGTATGGCCGCCACACAGGGTCACTTCGGCGCTGTGCTCTTCACCATGTTCATCCGTGCCATAAACGGTCACGCGGCAGAAGATAAACTCGGGGGCAGCGGTACGGCTCACCTGCACGTTGCCTGCATCGATCAGCCCCTGGGCAGTGATTACTTGCCCGGGCTGAATGGCGGCCAGCACCTCCAGTCCGGCATCGGCGTTACCGCCGATAGCACCGGCGGCAGCCGCAATGGCCAGACCGATCTTGCCGGTGCCCGGTACATAGACACCCATCGAGTTTTTGTAGAGATTATCCGACACCGCGACCTCGAGGCGGCGGGGCTCACAGCCCAACTGCCGGGCGGCGACAGCCGCGGCATAGGCGGCGGCGATTGGCTCGGTACAACCCAGCGCTGGTTTGACAACCTGTTGAATAATCTGCAGATACTGCTGCCACGCTTGTTTCATCACTTGAACCTTTTTATCAGCATTAACGAGCGATATGGGCGATCGCTTCCACTTCAACCTTGACGCCCATCGGCAGATCTTTCACTGCAAAGCAGCTGCGCGCCGGACAATCTTTCTGGAAATAGGCTTTATAGACCTCGTTGAACGCGGCAAAATCGCTGATCTCGGCGAGGTAGCAAGTGGTCTTGAGCACGGTATCCAGCGAGCCACCCGCGGCTTCCAGCACGGATTTCAGGTTCTCCAGTGACTGGCGGGTCTGGGCCGCAATGCCCCCTTCGACCACGCCGCCCAACTGTTTACAGACCGGCAGCTGACCTGAAGTGAAGATGAGATCGCCGTAGGCAGTGCCATGGCTGTAGGGACCGATAGCGTCAGGTGCCGCTGCTGCTGTGATGATGCTTTTCATATAGCCACTCCTATTTATGCAATTTTTTTTGCAATCACGAATCTCTTTTCGCTCAACATTATTTGCTTTTTATTTTATCCATTCAACAAAAAGATACAAAAAAGGTGTAAAAAGCATCTTTGGCCTCAATATAAACCGTGATCACGGTCCTGATTTGAACAAAAGTATCGTCTTGGGCATTGTTTGCAACGCATTCATTCAACTATATTTGCGCCGCTTTCCCACATCCCTACAAAAAAGAAGGTTTTAATGGACGCGCACAGCACTACTCTCACCAGCCCCGCGATAGGCACCCTGGAATGGAAAGAAGCGGTTCGCTTCGACAGCACCGACTGGGGCTGGATCATCATGAGCATCGGCATGGCCATCGGCGCAGGGATCGTCTTCCTGCCGGTACAGGTGGGTCTGATGGGCTTGTGGGTCTTTCTGCTCTCTGCGGTGATCGGCTACCCGGCCATGTACATGTTCCAGCGCCTCTTTATCAACACCCTGGCCACCTCGCCGGAGTGCAAGGATTACCCCAGCGTCATCACCGGTTACCTCGGCAAGAACTGGGGCATGCTGCTCGGCGCGCTCTACTTCGTGATGCTGGTGATCTGGGTCTTCGTCTACTCCACCGCCATCACCAATGACAGCGCCTCCTTCCTGCAGAGCTTCGGCGTCACCGACGGCCTGCTCTCCGAAAACCCGCTCTACGGTCTGGTGCTGATCTGCGGTCTGGTGGCACTGGCATCGCGCGGCGAGAACATGCTGTTCAAGATCTCCACCTTTATGGTGCTGACCAAGATCACCGTGGTGGCCGTGCTCGGCCTGATGATGGTGGACAAGTGGGATGCGGCCAACATCACCGCCATGCCCGCGGCCGGTGACTGGATGAAGGATGCCATCATCATGCTCCCCTTCACCCTCACCTCCATCCTCTTTATCCAGAGCCTGAGCCCCATGGTGATCTCCTACCGCTCCCGGGAGAAGTCGCTAGAAGTGGCTCGCTTCAAGGCGATGCGCGCCATGAATATCGCCTTCGGCATCCTGTTCGTGGTGGTGTTCTTCTACGCGGTCTCCTTCACTCTGGCGATGGGTCACGATCAGGCGGTCAAAGCCTCCGAGGAGAACATCTCCGCACTGGCCCTGGTGGCCCAGGGCATGCCCGGCCAGACCCTCAAGCTGCTCAGCCTGACCCTCAACATCTTCGCGGTGATGACCGCCTACTTCGGCGTTTACCTCGGTTTCCGTGAAGCCTGTCAGGGTCTGGCGATGAACCTGCTGCGCCGGGTGATGCCGGAAAACCGCATCAACAAGGGTCTGGTAGGCAAAGGGATCATGGTGTTTACCGTCATGCTCTCCTGGGGCGCCATCGTGCTCAACGCACCTGTACTGAGCTTCACCTCCATCTGCAGCCCTATCTTCGGCATGGTGGGTTGCCTCATCCCGGCCTATCTGGTCTATCAGGTACCGGCGCTGCACAAGTACAAGGGCACTTCCCTTTACATCATCATCGTCACCGGCCTGCTGCTCTGTGTCTCGCCCTTCCTGGCGTTCAACTGATCGGTTGCAACCGGACATGCCTTCATCAACAACGGGTCACCTTCGAGTGGCCCGTTTTCTATTGCGTCAGAGGAGGCGTCTGGGCAAAAAGCCAAAGAGATCACAACTTGCAATGCGGCCTCCCCCAAGGGGGCCTGCGCAGAGTACTATTCAGGCATCACCGCATAGACCCGTCCTATCGGGTATCGAGGCCTCATATGAAATGGATTTTCAACCCGGCCATCCGGCTGGGCAATCAGCTCTCCTTCAAATACAAATTCCTGCTCTGGTCCTGCCTGATGCTGTTGCCACTGGCCTATAGCATGACCAACCTGCTGGGGCGGCTGCAGGATGACAACGCGCAGGCCAACCGGGAACTGGCTGGCGTCAACAACCTGGCCCCCGTGCCCGCCATCGAGCAAGCGCTGCTGACCCACCGCAATCTGATGACCCGCCACGCCTATGAGGTGGATCCGGTCGGTGACGACCAGCTCAAGGCAGCGGCACAAGCGGTGGAGCTGAGCCTGCAGGCCTTTGCCGACACCCGCCAGAACACCCCCTCCTTTGAGGTGATCCAGCAGGGCTGGGCCGCCTTGCAGAGTGAAGCGGGCAAGCTGGAGGTGGAGCAGAGCAACCTGCGCCACGACAAGCTGCTGACCGAGGTGCGCCACCTCTACAAGCACATCACCGCCGCCAGCAGTCTGATCCAGGATCCGGCGCTCGGCACCTACTACATGGTGATCCTCGCCAGCGAGCGGTTGCCGCAGCTGCGCGACCTGCTGGCCCAGGTGCGGGATCGCGCCGCCACCATAGCCGACTTCGGCCTGTTTCAGGCGGAAGGCTACAGCGGCCTGCGTTTTCGTCTTGACCTGATCAGCGCCACCCTGCAGGAGCTGGAGGCTGATCTGACCCTGCTCTACCAGATCGAACCGGCCTACCGCGCCGAGCTGGGTCAGCAGACCGATGCCCTGATGCAGCTGGTGCGTCAGGGGGTCGAGACCATGGAAAACAAGATGATGAAGGATCAGCTGGTGCAGCTCTCCACCAAGGAGGTACAGGCTCTGGGGGATAAGATGGACGAAGCCATCACCGCGCTGGCAGGCCATGTACGCCAGCGGCTGGAGGCCGATCTGCGCCAACGTCTTGCCGCCAACCAACGCCACTTCTGGTGGGTCACCGCACCGCTGACCGCCAGCTTGCTGCTCTACCTCTACCTGATGATCGGCGCCTACCTCTCCCTGCGCGAAACCGTGGCGCGAGTGCGTGATATTGCCGCCAGGGTCAACGCCCAGGATCTCAGCCAGCATATCGAGATCGTCGGTCAGGACGAGCTGGCCGCCATCAGCCGGGATTACAACGTAACGCTGGAGACCCTGCGTACCCTGATGCTGCGAGTGCGGGAGAATGGCGTCACCGTGGTGGAGAGCGCCACCGAGATCGAAGCGCGCACCTGCCGCTCGCAGGAGGTGATTGCCGATCAGCAAGGGGAAACCCATCAGGTCGCCACCGCCATCAAGGAGCTGGCCGCCACCTCACAAGACATGGCGGGCAACGCCCTGCAAGCCGCCCGCATGACCCAGGAGGCACAGAACGTGGTCGGTCAGGGCGAGGATGTGGTGGAGCGCACCATCAAGGCCATCGACCATATCAACCGCGAAGTGCTGCGCACCGCCGAGACCATCGGCCAACTGGAACAGCAGTGCAGCCAGATTGGCGGCGTCATCAGCGTGATCCGCGGCATCGCCGAACAGACCAACCTGCTGGCCCTCAACGCTGCCATCGAAGCGGCCCGAGCCGGTGAACAGGGGCGCGGCTTTGCGGTGGTCGCCGACGAGGTGCGATCCCTTGCCAACCGCACCCAGGGCGCCACCGTCGAGATCCAGCAGATGATCGAACAGCTGCAATCCGGCGCCCGCGCCTCGGTCACCGCCATGTCGGCGGCCAGCCATGAAGCGCAGGAGGGGGTCGGTCTGGCGCAGGAGGCGCAACAGGCCTTCGGTGCCATCACCGAGAAGGTGGATCGGATGGTCGATACCAACGCCATCATCGCCAGCGCCATCGAGCAGCAGGGCGCTGTGGTCAACGAGATCGAACGCAACGTGGTGCGCATCTCCGATGGCAGCGACGAGGCGCTGCAAGTGGCCAACGCCGCCCGCGATGCCGCCCGCCAGATCCACCAGCTCACCGAACAGCTGCGCGCCATGGTGCAGAGCTTCGTGCTGTGACAGAACGCTGACAAGCCGGGATCAATATGAGCCCGGCATTACCCCGATCTGGCGCCTGCCCACGCAGCGCCAGATGCACGGATCATCCAGGAAAACCCTGCGCCCCACTTGCCGGACAGATGCCAACAAAGTAGTCTCGAACGAAAACAAAATGCGGCATTCCCGACACGCACTGTCTGCGATGTCGAGGGAAACCAAGCCGCCTGCGAGCCACAGATTAACACCAGCGTCACGTCATCTATCACCCGCTTCAAGCGAGAATTTACCCATGGCCAGATACCAGTTTTTTACCGTTCCGGCGTCCAATCGGCAGCAATACACCTTTATCGACATGGCATCTCCGACTTTTCTGAGTGAAAAGGCGGCACTGCTGACCCAAGGATTCGAGGTGGAGGAGGACTTTATTGACGCTACCAGCCCACGGGAGGCCGTCGAGAAGTACCAATCCAACTTTCTCTACGTGGCGGATGAGATTGGCAAGTCGGACAGCAGCTACGCCGCGGCCGTCGCCATGCTGGAGCTAGGCAAGGGGCTATTTGGCAAAAAAACTCGCCGTGATTAGGTGCAGCGGTAAAGAGTGGTGGCCATCGCGGCAACGCACCCGATGGCCATATGGCGAGGCGTTAATCTTGTGACTTAGAAGCGGGCCAACTGCTGGAGCATCTCGATCAGCTCCTCTTCGCTGCTCGGCTCATAGGCCAGCTGAAGGCTCGGCGCGGCGCCCCCCATCAGCATGTAGACGTTGGTGCTGCAGTGGTCGTAGTGATACCACTTACCGTCGATACAGACGTCGGTATAGCATCTCGGGTCCCTTTTCAGTTCCATATGCACATCCTTTTGTTACATCCCATCAACATCACTTCTGACCGTAAAATAACCACCGAGGTTCAAGCTTGATGCAGATCAAGGGAAGCGGCTGCAAGGGATAGATATCTGCCAGATCTGTGGCCTGTGGATGTCCCGAGCCACCATAGGTTATCCGAATGAAGATGGGTCGAGCGCCCCGTCATATCGCCGGATGGCCCCCCGGCAACAAAAACGGCGCCCGCAGGCGTAATGCCGATCAGTTAAGGATCCATTGACCGATCCTCCTGATGTGTAAAAATCCGAAACCTGTTGATTGGTTTCGGATTTTTTATGCGTATCGACCAGGCTCTCGACTTCCTCCACGCCAGCAATCCCGCTCAGTTTGAGTCACTCTCCGACCTCATTTCCCCCGAGCTCATCACAACTCTGCTCGCCGAAGAGGATGTCGTGACCCTGCGCCGTCGCCGCATGCCCATGGAGCGCCTGGTCTGGGCCATCATCGGCATGGCCATGTTCCGCCACGTCCCCATGACCCAGCTGGTCAATCAGCTCGATATCCTGTTGCCCGGTGACCGTCCCTTTGTTGCCCCCAGCGCCTTCCTGCAAGCCCGCCAAAAGCTCGGGGACAAGAGCATCGAG